>DASYNV010000343.1:0-2175 GCA_036008365.1 Steroidobacteraceae bacterium
TGGTGGTGGGCGGCGATACCAAGCGCCTGCAGTGGTTGACCCACCACGTGACCAGTCACTGGCCGAGCGCTCAGGTCACGACTGCCCCGGCCGCTGATCCTGCCTCCTTGGCGCAGTTCGTCCAAGACCGGGCTCCGGACGCGGTGATCCTGCAAATCGATTTCGGCAATGAAGCTGCGACGAGCGCCGGCCTCAACCATTTGACGCAGATGCTGCGCGCGCAGCCCGCTCTCCACTGTATCGTACTCGCCGAGCACGGCAGCGAGTTGTCGGCGGTCCGAGCACTGAAATGCGGCGCGAAGGACTACTTGCCGCTGGCGCGGATCACGCGCGACACGCTGCTCAAAGCGGTGACCGAGGCGTGCGCCAAGCAGCGTGCCGCGGCCATGGCGGCCGAGGCGCTGCTCACGCCGGCCAACGACGCCCCCTCGATTCGGGTCCCCGGCTACACGATCGTGAAGGAGATTGCGACCAGCAATTTCTCCTCGGTTTTCCTCGCAAGGAGCGATCGGCGCAGGCGCAACGTGGTCCTCAAAGTCATGAATCGCGGCACTTCGCCGCGGGAACTGGACGATGCCGAGCGATTCCAGCGTGAATACGAGATCATCTCGAGCATCGCGCATCGAGCGATTGCGGAGATCTACGATTTCGGCGCCCTGCCGCAGCATCAATACCTGGTCATGGAATACATTCCCTGCGGCGATTTGCGCGATCGGCTGCGCAACCCCCTGAGCATCGACGAAAGCCTGTATTATCTGCGCTCGATCGCCGAGGCTCTGCGCGTCATTCATGTCTTCGGCATATTGCATCGCGATCTCAAGCCCGCCAACGTCATGCTGCGCGAGGACAACTCCCCGGTACTGATCGATTTCGGTCTGGCGCGCCGTTCGGTCGACGATGGCGGCACCACCGGCGCCGGCCAGGTGCTCGGCTCCCCCTACTACATCAGTCCTGAGCAATCCCAGGGTCAGCGCGTCGATGTGCGCACCGACCTGTACAGTCTCGGCGTGATGTTCTACGAAATGCTCACCGGCCAGCGCCCCTATAGCGGCCGTAGCGCGATCGAGATCATGGCCCAGCATGCGAGCGCTCCTATACCGAGACTGCCGGCCAATGTCGCCTTGCAGCAAGCGCTGCTCGATCGCTTGATGGCGAAGGAATTGTCGCACCGCTACGCCTCGGCAGACGAACTGCTGGCCGATCTCGGTCCGCTGGTGGCGGCCGTCGCATGAGAGTGTGACGCGCCTCACAGGCGGTCCTGCCTCACCGCAGCATATGTCATCAAACGCGTGGGGCTGTGACACCCATCAAGCCCCCCTGCGTGGCGCTTTGGCACGCTGAGGGTCCATGTTCATCTCAGCCAAGCGACACGAGCGCGAGAAGCAGGAATTGCTCGACGCCAGCAACCGGCTGACCGAGGCCATTCTCAAAAACACCGAGCAAGGACTGTTCCTCCTCGACGGCAGGGACAAAATCCAGCCCCAGGTGTCGCAATCCCTCGCTGCGCTGTTTCGACGCCAGGATTTCGGCAACCTCAGCTTTGAAAAGCTGATCGCACCCATCGTCACGGCGAAGGTGCTCACGGTGGCGCGCAACTACGTGGGCGGTTTGCTCAGCGGCGGTCCGCGCGCGGAAGCGGCGGAATCGAACCCGCTGCGCGACGTCGAGGTCCGATTACCCAAGGCCGACGGCACCGGCGATGCCGCCCACTACTCGTTCGAGTTCGATCCGATCGAGAACTCGCGCGACCCGCGGTTGTGGTTGGTGCGCGTCACCGATATCACGCTGCGCGTGCAGACCGAGCGTGAGCTCGAGGATCTGCGCGCGCAGATCCAGACCCAGGGAGAGATGCTGCGCAGCGTGCTGCAGGTGGGCGGCGCGCGCCTCGCGGCGTTTCTGCAAAGAACCGACGCTTCGATGAAGACCATCAACCTGGTCTTGAAAAAACCGGCCCGGGAAGAAGAGGCATTCCGCGCCAAGCTCGAGGAGACGCTCGAGGAGGTCGATCGTGTGCGGCGCGACGCGGCGGCATTCAAGCTGAGTGCCCTGGAGGGAGCGGCGCGTCAGTTCGAGGACTCGCTGCATGATTTGCGCAGCCGCAGCTCCCTCAGCGGCAGCGAGTTCCTGCCGCTCGCGGTCAAGCTGGACCAGCTCTACGGTCAATTCGCGTTTTTG
>DASYNV010000344.1:0-1909 GCA_036008365.1 Steroidobacteraceae bacterium
CAGTTGCGCCCGCCCGGCCGATCGTTGTACTCGAGAATCTGCACGCGATAGCCGGCCTGGCGAAGCTCGTAGGCGGCCGACATCCCGGCCATCCCGGCACCGAGAATCAGCACCGAGGCGCCTTTGACATCCCCGGAAAGCGCCATCGGACCGGTGAAGCCGGACTCTCCGGCGTAGCCGAGCTCGCTCATCGCCTGGTACATGACCGCCCCGCCGGCCACGGCGCCAATCATTCGGAACAACGCGCGCCGGTTCATGGGCGCGGAGACTTCATCCACCATTTCCTGCGATCTCCCGCCCCCGCATAGTTGATGATTTGCGGGGTTTTATATCATGCTGGCCGCCGTCAGTGTTGTTCGGGCGCCGCTTCTCCGGCCTTGAAGACGCGAGATTCGCGCCACGCGATTGCGGCCTTGACACCTTGCCGCGCGAGAATGTGCTTGAACGTGCGCGATTCCGCGGTCTCGGTGGTTTCGATCTTGACGTCGATTTCGAGCGCATCGCGCAGAGCCTGCTCGAATCCCATGTTCGAATAGCTGCGATTGATGGCGGTCTTGGTGAGACGGACCGCCTCGGCATCGAGCATGGCGCAGCGTCCGGCCGTGCCGGTCAGTTCCGTCATCAGAGTGTCGGGCGCCACCACGCGATTGATGAGTCCCATCTGAAGCGCGCGCGGCGCCTCGATGCGGTCGCTGCCGAAGAGCAGCATTTCCTTGGCCTGCTTGGGACCGGTGACCCATGGCAGCAGCAGTGCGACGATGCCGGAGCCGAATTTCGGCTCCGGCTCACCGAACAGCGCGCCCTCGGCCGCGATCGTCACGTCGCACGCCATGGCCAGCTCGAAACCTCCGCCGAGCGCGTAGCCATGCACCGCGGCCAGCGTCGGTTTGGGTGAATACCAGAATCGAAGAATCAGATCGAAGTCCGCCTGCAGCACCCGACGTGTCTGCTCCACGTCGCTGTCGGGCTGCAGTTCGCTCAGATCGAAGCCCGAGCAGAATGCGCGGCCATTGCCGGCCAACGTGACGACGCGCACGTCCGGATTCTGCTCGGCCTCATCGAGTGCGCGATTGAGCTCGACCAGCATTGCGTGATTGATGGCGTTGAGCTTGTCGGGCCGATCCAGGCGGATGTGCGCGATCGGCCCCTCGATGCGCAGTGCGATGCTGTTATACGTCACGGCTCCACCCTGCGCGGCCGGCGCCCCTTGGCACGATCAGACAGTCGACGGCCACTGCGCCGCTGGGGCTCACGAGCACCGGGTTGAGGTCCATTTCGGCGATCAAGGATCCGAGCTCCTGTGCCAAAACGCCCAGTTGCACGGCCGTCCGGATCAGGGCGGCACGGTCGCACGGCGGCGCACCTCGCACGCCGCCGAGCACCGCTGCCATCCGCAACTCGGACACGAGCTGCGAGGCCAGTCCGGCGTCGACGGGTGCCATCGCCAGCACGCTGTCCTTGAGGTATTCAATGAAGATACCGCCGAAGGCGATCATGACGAAGGCACCAAACGCCTCATCCTGCAGCAGGCCGAAGGCCATCTCGACCGTGGCCGGCACGCGGGCGGTGACCAGCATGCGTGGTCCGAGTCGGGTGCTGATTTCATCGTACGCAGCCGCCAGTTGCTGCTCGTCACCGATGTCGAGCCGGACGCCGTCGACTTCGCTCTTGTGCAGAATGCCCGGCGCCGCGGTCTTGAGCACGACC
Source organism: Steroidobacteraceae bacterium (assembly GCA_036008365.1). Classification (GTDB taxonomy): domain Bacteria; phylum Pseudomonadota; class Gammaproteobacteria; order Steroidobacterales; family Steroidobacteraceae; genus FEN-1191. The sequence goes on from DASYNV010000344.1 coordinate 1,708, forward strand.
GGATAGCCGATCGCGCGCGCCGCCGCCAGCGCGCCTGAACGATCGTGCGCGATCGCGTGCCGCGGCACGGCGATGCCGTAGTCGGTCAGCAGCGCATAGCCCTCGTCTTCCGTCAGCGGCGTGCTGCGCGAGCTCAGCAGGCGCCGCCAGCGATCGGCGCGCGCACTGCTCGAAGCCCGATGCGGTTCGCGGCCGCGCGCCC
>DASYNV010000345.1:0-8841 GCA_036008365.1 Steroidobacteraceae bacterium
GGGGATCATCTACGACCCCGAACGCATACGCAGTGTGGCTGCTCCGGAATTCACCGAGCGTTGCGTCGCCGTCAGCCTGGAACCGCCGGCCTGGACGACTCAACAATGCGTCGAGCTCATGGCTTAGACGGGCGCCGCCGCCGGGACTATGCGCGCTTGCCGACGCGCTCCGGTGTTTCCGGCACGAAGGCGCCGGGCGGTATCAGCCCGGGCTCGACATAGGCGAAATGCAGCGCATCGAGCTGCGACCAGAGCACCTCGCATTTGAAACGCAGCGCCGCCAGCACGGCCTCCTGCTGCTCGGGCGTGCGTGCATTGGCCCTGACGTAGGCCAGCGCAAAATCGCTGTCGCGTGGCGCCTGTGTCAGCCGCGGCGTGAAATACGCCAGCGTTTCCGGGGTCACGAAATCATAATTGCGCAGCATGCCCGAGACACGCTCGGAGATGATGGTCGGCGAGAACAGTTCCGTGAGCGACGAGGCAATCGCTTCGAGAATGCTGCGGTCGCGCACGAAGTTGACGTAGGCGTCCACGGCGAAGCGCGTGCCGGGCAGCAGTCCGCGCGTCGACTCCACGTACTCCTTATCGAGCCCGACGCCCGTGGCGAGTTGCAGCCAGCGCGCGATGCCGCCGGTGCCGGGGCCGGTGCCGTCGTGATCTTCGATGCGGCTGCGCCAGGCGCGGCGCAGCTCCGCGCTCGGCAGGCGCGCCAGCAGCGTTGCGTCCTTGGCGGGTATGCGGCTCTGATAGTAGTAGCGGTTCAGCGCCCAGGCCTGCACCTGTCCTCGATTGAGCTGGCCACCATGCAGCAGCCGATGAAACGGATGCAGGATGTGATAGCGCGTCGCGCCGATATGCCGCAGCTCGGCTTCGAGCTGCTCCGGTGAACGCGGTGTCTGCGGTGCTTCCAGGCTCATAGCGATAGCCTCATGCCGTCATGCGCCACTTCCCAACCGGCGGCCTCCAGCTCGGCGCGTTCGCTGGAGTCCTCGAGCAGCACGGGGTTGGAGTTGTTGATATGGACCAGCACCTTGCGCTTGACGCCGAGCGCATTGAAAGCGGCGATCGTGCCTTCGGCGCCGCTCAGGCTCATATGTCCCATACGACGGCCGCTCTTGCTGCCGAGCCCGTCGCGGATCATCTCGTCATCCCGCCACAGCGTACCGTCGAACAGCACCAGATCGGCACCGCGCAGCCGCTGCAGCAGCGTATCGGTCATGATCGCGCACCCCGGAATGAAAAACAGGCGCGAGCGCGCGTCGGAAATCTCGAGACCGACAGTATCCTCGCCCAGCACGATCGGTGGCGCGCCTTCGGGCGCTTCGAGGTAGAGCGGCACCTTCCCCGGTACGGCAAAGCAACGCACGGTGAGACCGCTGGGGCTGCCGTCAGGCAGCTTCAACGGCAGCGACTGCTCCAGGGTCAGCACCTCGCGCCGGACTACATCCGCTGCCAGCACATCGAAGATTGAGTTCGCCCTGAGCACGGCATGCACCTTGGCGGTGGCATACACGGTCAGTGGCTGACGCTCGCGCAGGGTCAGCAGACCCGCGATCGCATCGACATCGCCACCCGTGAGCAGCACGCCGGCGATCGGTGAGGATCGCAATCCGTGGCGTGGGTGCAGCTCGGGGGTTGCCTCGATCTGCTGGCGCAGATCCGGGGAGGCATTGCAGAGAAACCAGTGCTGCTCATCGGCACTGACGGCCAGCGATGCCTGGGTGCGGGCCGGAGCCGCCGGATCCCCCCGACGTGCCCGATTGCAGGCCGCGGCGTTGGAATTCCACTGAGGAAATCCCCCACCCGCCGCTGCGCCCAGGACCAGTGCCTTCATGCCGCAATTCCGTGCATTACGGCTCAAGTTTACCCCTTCCACGCCGGCGTCCGGGTGTGTCGCGGACGACCCATTGCCAGCGCACGGCACCCCATGCAGCATTCGTTTTCATTGGGGCGGGGGGACCGAACGAGACATGCCAGGTGGTGTAACGAGGTGGAGCCTGGTCGCGGTCTGTGCCACCGTGCCGATCGCCTGCGTGTCCGTGCCCTCGCAGCCGCGACCTGACCCGGCCAGGACCGCCCGCGCTTTTCAATCGCGGCAACTCGACCATGTGCTTACCGCTGCCCCGCTCGCCTCGGCCGGCTGGAATCGCGCCCAATGGCTCGAGCTGGCGCTCGAGCTCAACCCGGCCTTGTCCGAGGCCCGCGCGCGCGCCACGGCGGTCGCGGCCGGTGAGCGTACCGCCGCGCAGCGTCCCAATCCGACATTGAATCTGTTCGATGAATATGTCGCGGCCGCGGCCGGCGGCGTCGGCTGGCTCTACGGCCTGTCGCTCGATTTTCTGCTGCCACGTCCGGGCGAGCGCGCGCGAGTGCGGGAAAGTGCGGCGCTCGAAACGCAGGCCGCGCAGTCGGATGTCGCGGAATCGATCTGGCAGGTGCGCGCCGAACTGCGCCAGGCGCTGCTTGATGCGATATACGCGCAGGACCAAAGCGCGCTGCTCGAGCAGCTCGTCAAGGATCGCCAGGGACTGCTCGGTTCAGCGCAGGCGCGTGCGCAGGCCGGCGAGGTCAGCCCGCTCGAGACGCCGCGCGCCTCCATCGAGCTGGCGGCCGCCCAGCAGCGGCTCGACCAGGCCCGCACGCGCAGCCTCGATGCACAGGCGAGGCTGGCCGCTGCCGTCGGCGTACCGGCCTCGGCGCTCGACGGCGTGCCGCTGCAATGGCCCGAATGGTCGGACATCGCCGCACTGACGCCCGCGGTCTCGGAGGACGACCGCACCGAGGCACTGATCGCGCGGCCGGACCTGGTGCGCACGCTGCGAGAATACGATCTGGCCGACAGCGCCTTGCGCAGCGAGGTCGCGCGCCGCTGGCCGGCCTTTCACATCGAGCCCGGTTACGCCTGGGACAAGGGCGGCGTGCGCGAGAACCGGCTCAACGAGACCCTGCACGACAACGAGCTCGGTGTGAGCTTCGAGCTGCCGCTGTTCAACCGCAACGAGGGACCGATCGGGGAAGCGGTCGCGCGTCGCGCGCTGGCCGGTAAGCACCTCGAAGCCGTGCAGGCAGAATTGTTCAGCCAGATCGATCGCGCCGAGCGCGGCTGGCCGCGCGCGCGCGAAGCGTGGCAGAACGCCGCGGCCATGGCGGTCACCGCGCAGCACCAGAGCGAGGCGGAGCGGCGCGCGCTCGAGGCCGGCGCCTCCGACCGCGCAAGCAGCCTGTCGGCGGCGGCGGCCACGGTCGAAGCGCAGCTGCTGACGCTCGAGGCCGCCTACGAAGCCCAGAACGCATTCGCCGCGCTCGAAAACGCCTATCGCCGCCCGCTCGAGGGGCCGGAACGCGAGCTGCCACTGAAGTGGCGCACGGAGTGACCATGTCGCGAATCCTTTCACGGCTCTACCTGTTGCTCGCCGCGTCGCTGCTGTGCGGGCCCGCATGGACCAACGATGAGGATGATGCACCGGCGGCCGCCGCCACCCACACGGTGCCGCCCGAGCTCACGCGCGCGCAGCAGCAGGCGGTGGGCATCACAGTCGTTCATCCGCTCAAAGCCAGCGCCGCCGAGCGCATCGACGCCTATGGCGAAGTACTCGACGTTGCCGCACTGATCGGCGACGCCGGGCACCTGGCGAGTACTCGGGCGGCCGAGCGTGCCGCGAGTACCGAGGCGCAACGTCTGTCGCTGCTTTACAAGGGCGGAGCCGACGCCTCGTTGCGCGCCGTCGAGAACGCCCAGGCCGCCGAGATCGAAGCTCAGACGCAGGCGCAGATCGCGAGCTCGGCCTTCGCGCTGCAATGGGGACCGCTCGCCAGAGTGTCGGGTCAGCAGCGCGCTGCGCTGATCGATGCCCTCTCGAGCGGCCGGGCAGCGCTGCTGCGCGCCGACCTGCCGGGTCGCGTGCGGCTCGGCACCGTACCGCAGACAGCCACGGTAAGCGTGGATGGCGCGCCGATAGCCGCCCGCGTCCTGGGTCCGCTGCCGCGCAGCGCGGCCGATTCGCAGAGCGTGGGGCTGCTGCTGCAGATCGATCATCCGCCGAGCGGGCTCGGTGCGGGGGCGCGCCTGCTGGTGTCGCTGCGCGGCGGCGCCAGCAGCGGTGTGAGGGTTCCAAATGCTGCGCTGCTCTACGGCGAAAAGGGCGTCTACGTCTATCGGCAGCTTGAAAACCCGGGCAAGGGCGCCAAGCTGCAATACGCGCCGGTGCCCGTGAAACTGCTGCAGGCCGCCGGCGATGCCTGGCTCGTCCAGGGAGTCGACGACGACGATCTGATCGTCGCCAACGGCGCCGGCGTGCTGTGGTCGCTTCAGGGTCTCGGCACTTTCTCGGCCGAGGAACAGGACCACGACTAGCTCATGCTGGCCTACATCGTCCGCGCGTCGCTGGCGCATCCTCGAATCGTCACCGCCCTGTCCATCCTCGTGGCGCTGCTGGGCGCCGCGACACTGCTCAACGCGCAGTTCGATGTGTTTCCGGACTTCGCCCCGCCCCATGTGCTGGTGCAGGCCGAGGCGCCAGGCCTGGACGCCACGCAGGTCGAGGCGCTGGTCACACGGCCGCTCGAGGGACTGCTGGCCGGCACCGCCAACGTCGAGGGGGTGCGGTCGACCTCGAGCCAGGGATTGTCGGCGATCCAGGTGGTATTCACGCGCGGCGGCGATCCGTACCGCCAGCGCCAGCTGGTCACCGAGCGTCTATCGGAATCCAGCGGCCTGCTGCCGACGGGCACCGGCCCACCGCTGCTCTCGCCGCTGAGCTCCTCGATGGAGTACCTGGTGCACTTCGGTTTCACGAGCGATCGGCTGTCGCCGATCGAATTGCGCGACCTGGTGCGCTGGACCTTGCAACCGCAGATTCTTGCGGTGCCCGGCGTGGCCCAGGCGCAGATCTTCGGCGGCGAATCGCGCGAACGCCAGGTGCTGGTTGATCCTTTCAAACTGTCGGCGGCGGGACTCACGCTCGAGGATGTCTACACCGCCGCGCGCCGCGGCACCGAGCTGATCGGCGGCGGTTACGTGGAGACGCCAAACCAACGCATCGTGCTGCAGGCCCAGGCGGCCGGCACCTCGGTCGAGGATCTGTCGCAGGCGATTCTCGCGCGACCCAAGGGGTTGCCGGTGCGCTTGGCGGATGTGGCGACCGTGAGCGACGGCAGTGAACCGCGCTTTGGCGATGCCATGATCGGTGCGCAGCCCGGCATTCTGATCGAGACCTCGACCCAGTATGGCGCCAACACGCTCGAGGTGACGCACGCGCTCGAGCAGCGACTCGACACGCTGGCACCGACGCTGGCGCAGCGCGGTGTCTACTACCATCCGGCGCTGCTGCGACCCGCGAGCTTCATCGAGGCTGCGATCGCGAAGTTGCGCAATTCGCTGTTGATCGGCGCGGTGCTGGTAGTGACGCTGTTGCTGCTGGCGCTGCGCGACTGGCGCGGCGCGCTGGTGTCCTTCAGCTCGATTCCGCTGTCGCTGCTGGCCACGATCTGGATCCTGATGAGCCTCGGCATCACGCTCAACACCATGACTCTCGGCGGTCTGGTGGTGGCACTCGGCGTGGTGGTCGACGATGCCGTCATCGATGTCGAGAACATCACGCGCCGGCGCCGCGGCGCGCCGGGGATCGCCGATATCCGCAATCTTTTCGTCAGCGCATCGCTCGAAGTACGCCAGCCGGTGTTCTACGCCACGGTCGCGGTGGTGGTGGCGTTTCTGCCGATCCTGATGCTCTCCGGCCTGCAGGGCTCCTTCTTCCGCCCGCTGTCGATCGCCTTTCTGCTCGCGGTCGGCATCTCGCTGCTGGTGGCGATGAGCGCCACGCCGGCGCTGTGCGCCCTGGTCATGAGCCGGTATACCCCGCGCGAGGAAAGCAGCTTTCTGCGCTACTGCAAGCGCGTCCAGCAGCGCGCCGTCGGTACCCTGCATGCGCACCCGCGCGTCGTGCTGGCGCTGCTGCTGGTGACCGGCGTTGCCGGCATCGTGCTGATGCCGCTGCTCGGCGCGCGCCTGCTGCCGGATTTTCGCGAGGACTACCTGATCGCGCATGCATCGCTGCGGCCGGGCATTTCCCTGACTGAAACCGCGCGCGTTGGGGCGCGCATCTCGGAGCGGCTGGCAGCGATCCCGGGCGTCAAGAGCGTGGCCGAACAGATCGGCCGCGCCGAAAACGGCCAGGATCCGGATGCACCGAACAAGAGCGAGTTCGAAGTGCAGATCGATCCGAGCAAGGGCTATGGCGCCGCGCAAATCGAGCAACGCATCCGCGATACCTTCAGCGCCTTCCCGAACCAGCTGGTCGAAATCTATTCGGTGCTGGTCGAGCGGATCGGCGAGACTCTGTCGGGAGAGTCCGCGGCCTTTTTCGTCAGCGTGTTCGGCTCGGATCTCGACGCCGACGACGATGTCGCCGCAAGGATCGCGGAGGTGCTGGGCCGCCTGCCCGGGAGCGGCAACGTCCGTCTCAAGGTGCCACCGCGCCAGCCCGAGCTGCACCTGGGGCTCAAACCGGATCAGCTGGCGCTCTATGGGCTGCAGGCCGCCGACGTGCTGCAGATCGTGAACGCGGCCTACCACGGCACCCAGGTCGCGCAGCTCAACCAGGCCGATCGCAGCGTGCCGGTCACCGTGCGCATCGCCCATGCCGACACATCGCCCCAGAGCATCGGCGCGCTGCTCCTGCGGGGCAGCGGCGGCGCCATCGTACCGCTGTCGATGGTCGCCGATCTGCAGCTGGTGTCGGCACGCAGCCTGATCGATCACGAGGATGGGCTGCGCCGCCAGGTGGTCGAGGTCAATCCGCGTACCTCGGATCAGCGAGGGTTCGCCGAGGCGGCGCGCCGCGCCATCGACGCACAAGTGAAGCTTCCGGCCGGCGTCTACCTGCGCTACGGCGGCGCCGCGCAGGCACAAGCGGCCGCAGCGCGCGAGCTGATGCTGCATTCGGCGGCCGCGCTGATCTTGATCGTGCTGCTGCTGGCACTGGCCTTCGGCCATGCCCGCCACGTACTGCTGGTCGTGGTGGCGCTACCGAGCACGCTGATCGGCGGCGTGGCCGCGGTTGCCCTCACGGGCGGCGCGCTGTCACTCGGCGCGATGGTCGGCTTCGTGACGTTGTTCGGCATGGCCGCCCGCAACACGATCCTGCTGATATCGCATTACGATCATCTCGTGCGATCAGAGAGTTGCAACTGGAATCTCGAAACAGCTTTGCGCGGTGCCGAGGAGCGGCTGACACCCGTTCTGCTCACCGCGTTGCTCACCGGCCTCGCGTTGCTGCCGGTCGCCGTGCAGCTGCATCAGCCCGGGCATGAAATCGAGGGACCGATGGCGGTCGTGATCCTGGGCGGACTGGTGTCTTCGACGCTGGTCAGCCTGTTGCTGGTCCCGCCCCTGGCGGCGCGATGGCTGCGGCCTGGCTGAACGACGTCAACCCGAGGGTTGCACGTTGCAACGTCTCATCCGTTGCGCCAACAATAAAGAGGCCGGCACCTTTCGGCGCCGGCCTTGATCAGATCAACTCTGCGTGAAGGGCTTAGAACGCCAGGAACACGCCGAAGTTGCCGCCCACACTCGAGTTGTTGTTGACGTCGCTTGCAAAGTGCGCTGTGGTCTGCGCCCAGCTCACTTCTCCGAGCAGCGTCAGGTTCTTGGTGAGGTTGTAGTACACACCACCGGTTACCTTCGCATTCTCGGACACCAGGTGCGCGCCACCGCTGGCGAAATCGGCGGCCCGATCGGCGTCGTTGGCGAACGCCAAGCGGCTCACGCCGTAGTTGATGCCGAGCTTCAGCTGATCGATCGTGTACGTGCCCTGCAGCAGGTAGCCATAGGACGGGCGCGGATCGCCGACGCCGTCGTCAGCCAGCAGGAACAGGCCGGTGATGCCCATGCCCCGGCCGTAGTAGCCGGAGGCCATCAGCGACAAGCCGCCCATATCGACCTTCGCGAACACGTCCCCGCCGGTGCTCTGGTAGCTGCCGGAGGTCGTGGCGGTCAGGTTGTACTTCTGCTCCTGTGTAATCCCGGTGGCCGAGAGTGACACCTTGGTGCCAGCGAAGTCACCCTTCCAGGCGATCTTGCCGTGGAAGCCAGGGGCAGTCTTGCCGGCGGCCGAGCCGGGCTCGGTCAGGGAATTGACCGGATCGAAGATACCGATGGTCAGATTCGCGCCGCTGTAATCCGGCGTGGTGTAGTTCATCTGCGCATAGGTATCGGTGTAGATGTAGCCGTAGCCGATCGAACCCAGCGACGTATTGGCCGGATTGGCGCCCGACATGCTGCCGCCGACGCCCACACCCAGGAGGGTCATGTCGTTGACGATGGCATCGAAGCCGAACAGGCCGAAGTTACGACCGAGGGTGAAGGTACCCATCTGCTTGTTGCCGAAGGTCATGTAGACCTGGCGAACGTCCAGTCCGGTGGTGCCGAGGGCGACGTTGGTCGTCCCGCCCGCCGTCTGCTGCAGATTGGGGCTGCCGCCGTCATTGGTGTCGATGCCCGGATACAGACCCAAGTGCGCCGCCAGATCGATGCCATTCTGCGTCGTGGCCACGCCAAAGCTGAAGGCCGCCGGCAGCAGGCCATTGCCGACGTTGGAAACGCTGCTGCCGCTGGCCGTGGCAGTGCACGCGCCGCCGACGTCTGCGATCGCATGCGGCGAGGACTCGCAATGGGTGTAGATGTAGTCAACGTTGACGTTGCCGTCGATGGAAAACGTCCATGCTCCATCCGGCGTCTTCAGGTCCACTGCCATAGCCGGCAGCGCTACGGCCAGTGTGCACACACCCGCCGCAATCGAGGCGAGCGGGTACAACTTTCGTGAGAAATGATTCATCGGCTGC
>DASYNV010000346.1:0-3005 GCA_036008365.1 Steroidobacteraceae bacterium
GCCAAGGATGCGGCGCGCAACATGATGCGCTTCTTCGAGCATGAGTCCTGCGGACAGTGCACTCCCTGCCGCGTGGGCACCGCCAAGACGAATGTGCTGATAGCGCACGACAAATGGGACAAGCCGCTGCTCGCCGATCTATCGCAGGTGATGCGCGACGCCTCGATCTGCGGCCTGGGCCAGGCGGCGCCGAATCCGGTGGATTGTGTCGTGAAGTACTTTCCGAACGAAATTGCCTGAGGACAACCGATGAACGCGATCACCCGCGCCGAACGCGCGCAGTTCGAAGCACCGACGGTCACCTTCACGCTCAACGGCCGTGAAGTCACGGGGCTGAGCACCGAGACCATTATCGAGATAGCGGATCACGAAGGCATCGAAATCCCCCGCCTCTGCTACAAGAGCGGGCTCGATAGTGTGGGCAACTGCCGCTCCTGCATGGTCGAGATCAAGGGCGAGCGCGTCCTCGCCGCCTCCTGCTGCCGCACGGCGCAAGCCGGCATGCAGGTGACGACCGACAGCGCACGCGCGCGCAAGGCACAGCAGATGGTGATCGAGCTGCTGCAGTCGGACATGCCGGAGAAGGAATACACACGCCACAACGAAGTCGATGATTGGGCGGCGCGCCTGGACGTGGGCAAGCCGCGCTTCGCGCCGCGGCCCGGAGTCGCACCCGATCTCACGCACGCCGGCATCGCCGTCAATCTCGACGCCTGCATCCAATGCACGCGCTGCCTGCGCGCCTGCCGCGACGAGCAGGTCAACGACGTGATCGGCCTGGCCTTCCGCGGCCAGCACGCCAAGATCGTGTTCGACATGGACGATCCCATGGGTGACTCCACCTGCGTCGGCTGCGGCGAGTGCGTACAAGCCTGCCCTACCGGGGCTCTGATGCCGGCGCGCGAAGTGGCGCTGACCGTACCCGACAAGACCGTCGAGTCGCTCTGTCCATACTGCGGCGTGGGCTGTCAGCTCAAGTACCATGTCAAGAACGACAGCATCCTCTACGTCGAGGGCCGCGACGGCCCGTCCAACCACGCGCGCCTGTGCGTCAAGGGCCGCTACGGGTTCGATTACGCGCGGCATCCGCAACGCCTGACCGTGCCGCTGATTCGCCGTCCGGGCGTCCCGAAGCGCGGTGAGTTCGTGATGGATCCGAACAACGTCATGCAGGTATTCCGCGAAGCCACCTGGGACGAAGCGCTGGCGCTGGCGGGCGGGGCGTTGAGCAACCTGCGCGATACGCATGGCCCGAAGTCGCTGGCCGGATTCGGCTCGGCCAAGGGCAGCAACGAGGAAGCCTATCTGTTTCAGAAGCTCGTGCGGCTCGGCTTCGGCAGCAACAACGTCGACCACTGCACCCGCCTCTGCCATGCCTCGAGCGTGGCGGCGCTGCTCGAGGGCATAGGCTCGGGAGCGGTGAGCAATCCCGTGATGGACGTGACCAAGGCCGAAGTGGTGATCCTGATCGGCGCGAATCCTACCGTGAATCACCCGGTTGCCGCGAGCTGGCTCAAGAACGCCATGCGCAGCGGCACCAAGCTGATCCTGATGGATCCACGGCGCAGCGAATTGGCCCGCACCGCCTACCGCTATCTGCAATTCAAACCGGACACGGACGTGGCATTGCTCAATGCCATGATGCACGTCATCGTCGAGGAGAACCTCGTCGACGCGAAATTCATTGCCGACCGCACGCTCGGCTACGAGGCGCTGGCGGAGAACGTGAAGGGTTACAGTCCCGAGCTGATGGAACCGATGTGCGGCATTCCCGCCGAGACCATCCGCGAGGTCGCGCGGCTTTACGCGACCAGCCGCGGCTCGATGATTCTCTGGGGCATGGGCATCAGCCAGCACATCCACGGCACCGACAATGCGCGCTGCCTGATTGCGCTCGCGCTGATGACGGGACAGATCGGCAGGCCCGGCACGGGCCTACACCCGCTTCGCGGGCAGAACAATGTGCAGGGTGCCTCGGACGCGGGCCTCATCCCGATGATGTATCCCGACTACCAGAGGGTGGACAACCTGCAGGCGCGAGAGCGGTTTGCAAGGGCCTGGGGAGTGCCGGCGGCTCAGCTCGACGACAAGCCGGGCCTGACGGTCGTGGAAGTGATCAAGGCAATCATCGCGGGAAAGGTCAAGGGAATGTACATCATGGGCGAGAACCCCGCGATGAGCGACCCGGACGCCGATCATGCGCGCGAGGCCCTGGCCAAGCTGGACATGCTCGTGGTGCAGGACATCTTCCTGACCGAGACCGCCTACCTGGCCGATGTGATCCTGCCGGCCTCCGCATTCCCGGAGAAAACCGGCAGCTTCACCAACACCGATCGTTTCGTGCAGATGGGACGGCGGGCGCTGACCCCGCCCGGACAAGCGCGGCAGGATCTGGACATCATCATCGCCCTGGCGCGTCAGCTCGGACTGCCGTGGGACTACGGCACGGGTGATGCGGCGGCGGCACTGGTCTTCGATGAAATGCGCCGCACCATGCCGAGCATCGCCGGCATCACCTGGCAGCGCCTCGAGAAGGAACACAGCGTCACCTACCCATGCGAGAAGGAAGGCGACCCTGGCACCTCGGTGGTATTCACGGAGTCCTTCCCCACGCCCACCGGCAAGGCGCGCTTCGTGCCGGCCGACATCATCCCCGCGGATGAACGGCCGGATGCCGACTACCCGATGGTCCTGATCACCGGCCGCCAGCTCGAGCACTGGCACACCGGCAGCATGACGCGCCGCTCGGGCGTGCTCGATTCGATCGAGCCGGATCCGGTGGCGCTGCTGCATCCGCAGGATCTGATCACCCTCGGCGCGAAGCCGGGCGACCTGATCACGATTGCCTCGCGCCGCGGCAAAGTCAGTCTGTACGCAAGAGCCGACGACAGCTCGCCTCACGGCGCGGTGTTCGTGCCCTTTTGCTACTACGAGGCCGCGATCAACAAGCTCACCAACTCGGCGCTCGATCCGTTCGGCAAGATTCCCGAATTCAAGTATTGCGC
>DASYNV010000347.1:0-1751 GCA_036008365.1 Steroidobacteraceae bacterium
AGTTCGCGGGCCACCAAAACGTTGCGCGGGTCGATCAAGTGCTTGTTGAGGCCGAGGCGCTCGGCCGGAACGCCGAGCGCGAACGCCACCAACTGCGGCATGTGGAAGGTCGGCAGATCGGTGCGCCCCCAGCGCGCGGCCGAGTCGGCCTGATAGCCGTCGAGTGCGAGGTGGCAGAGCGGGCACGGCGTGAGCACGGCTTCCGCGCCGTGATCCTGCGCCATCCGCATGTTCTGGCCGACCATGTTGGCGGCGACGTCGTCCTTTTCGAGTTGGATGTGGAAGCCGCAGCAACGGGTCTTGCCGGCATAGTCCACCGGCTCGCCGCCGAGGGCGGTAATCAGATCTTCAAGCGAGTGCGGCTTGCGCGCCGACTCCCAGCCGTTGACGCTCTCGGGACGGATGATGTGGCAGCCGTAGAACGGCGCGACCTTGAGACCGTTGAGCGGACGCACCACCATCGAGCTGAGCTTGTCGAGACCGATGTCGTCGATCAGCAGCCACAACAGGTGGCGAACCGTAACTTTGCCTTGGTACTTCGCGCCGAACTTCGAAAGGATGGAGTTCGCGTGATCCATCCGCTCTTCGCTCTCGAGCAGCTCTTTGTTTGCGGCCCGCATGTGGCCGGTGCACGTGGAGCAGATCGTGATCACGTCGTCGAGGCCGAGCGCTTCGGCTTGCGCGTACGTGCGGGCGTTGAGCACGCGCGCAACGTCGCGGTTCACGTCGTTGACCACCGAGGCGCCGCAGCACGAAGCCGCGGTGAGTTCGATCAGGTCGATCCCGAGCTTTTCGGCTAGAAGCATGGTCGAGTTGAACAGCTCTTTGCACGACTCTTTGGCGACGCAGCCGGGGAAGAAGCCGTAGCGACGCGTTTCGGCGGAACGGGTGCGCGTGTGAGCGTCCAGGGACAGCTCTTCGGGCAGCAGGGTGCTTGACATCAGCTTACCGGGACCTCCAGGGCTTCAAAAATAGTACGGACTTCGTCGACTTTCGGAATAGGTTTCATGGACGGAAGTCCGAGCATGGGAGCCGTTCCTCCAACCACCATCTCGAGCGGCGTCAGCTTGCCTCTCAGGGTCATGCGCGCTGCGAGTGGAATCGTTTTCAGCAGACCGCGCACGTTGAAGCGTCCGATCGTGCCGATAATGAGTTCGGTTTCGGCGAGCATCCCGGTCTGTTTGACAGTCTTGCACACGGTGAGCGCGTGGCGCGGGCCGCGCTCGTTCATCATCACGCGGTCCCTAATGGCGGCGCGTTTGACGTCGATGATGCGGTCGTTCGGGTCCACGTGCTTGGGGCAGTACGAACAGGCGTAGCAGTGGGCGCACAGCCAAAGATAATCTTCGCTGATCTGCGCGATGCGCTCTTTGCGCTGATCGTCGCGAACGTCTTCGATGAAGCGATACGCGTACGCGATCGCGGCCGGGCCGGCGAAGGCCGGGTCGACGCTGACCACCGGGCAGAGCGCGTAGCAGGTGGCGCACATCACGCAGTTCGCGACGTCGACGAGTTTTTTCATATCTTCCGGTGAGACGCGGCGTTCGGTGGGGTGATCTTCGTCTTTGTCGGCGGGTTGGAGATACGGCTTTAAGCGTGTATATTTATCCCAGAACGGATCCATATGCACGACGAGATCTTTCATCGGCTGGAAATTGGGCATCGGATCGACGGTGACGGTGTTGTGTTCATCCATCACGGTGTTGCACGGGGTTTTGCAGGCCAGGCCCGTAACACCGCCGATATTCATC
>DASYNV010000348.1:0-1933 GCA_036008365.1 Steroidobacteraceae bacterium
CCGTCGTTGTCGGCGCTCATGATCAACACCACGTACTTGAGCGTGACCACGACCAGCAGGCTCCAGAAGATCAGCGACAGCACTCCCAGTATTGCCAGCCGATCCATCGGCGCCCCGGTGGCATTGAGCGAGGCCTCGAGCGCGTACAAAGGACTCGTGCCGATGTCGCCGTACACCACGCCCATGGCGCCGATCACCGCAGCGCGCGTCAGTTGCTTGGATTTCACGTTGTCTTGGGGCGCAGCTTGCGTCTCGGCGGCCACAGCATCGAGCCGCGGCAGCGGCTTGCGCCGCAGCGGCAGGCGTAGATGTCATCCACGTTCGGCGGATCCTCCCGGTCGCGCCCGATCTGGTAGTCGTAAGTCAGCTCGTCGCCGGGCTGAATGGTCCGCACGGCTTCGATGAACACGCGCCGATCGTCGATCACCGATTCGCAATTGGGGTCGCAGGAGTGATTGATGAACCGTGCATCGTTGCCGTTGGCTCCGCCGTCGATGACTATTCCACGGTCGACGATGAACAGGAAGGTGTGATTGTCTTCTACGCGCTTGTGATCGTAGCGTCGGTCCGCGTCGCGATGCGACACACGATCGCCGAGATACTCGATGATGCGCGTGCCCTTGCGGATGCGTCGCAGCGCGAACGCGCCCCGTCCGTGCAGCCGCGAGCGGTATACCCGTATCATGTCGCAGCGGGCCGGAATCGCCGCGACCGCACCGGCCTTTGCACCGGGCCCGGCTGCGGGCCTGCGCTTGGATCGCTTCTGCTTCTTACGCTCGCGGCTCATGATCCGAGTCTGTCCAGGAACAAACGCGAATTGTACCGACAGGCAGGGTCCGGGTGGGTGGGTTATTGGCGGATTGGGAGGCGAGATGCTCAAAATCCGACCTTGGACGCACTGCTTCGGCACGCTGAAGCGCGCCGCGCCTGCGCGCGCCCCTGCGCTTACCTGGCGATCGGCGCGGGAATATGCGGATGCGGCTCGTAGCCGGAAATCTCGATATCGGCGTACTGGTAGTCGAATATCGAGGGCGGCTTGCGCGCGAACGTCAGCTTCGGCAGTGCCCGCGGCTCGCGCGTCAGCTGCAGATGCGCTTGCTCGAGATGATTGGCATACAGGTGCGTGTCACCGAGCGAATAGATCACCTCGCCAGCTTCGAGATCACACTGCTGCGCGAGCATGCAGGTCAGAAATGCCGTGCTGGCGGCGTTGTACGGCAGCCCCAGATAGACGTCGCAGCTCCGCTGCGACAGCATGCAGCTCAGGCGTCCATTGACGACATAGAACTGGTACATGACGTGGCAGGGCGCCAGCGCCATGCGCCCCTGCTCGGCATTGCGCCGCGGCGTTTGCGATTCGTCCGGCAGATAGGCGACGTTCCAGGCGTTGATGATATGGCGCCGGCTGTCGGGCCTGGCGCGAATGCCTTTGACCAGCGCCGCGACCTGATCGATCGACTCGCCCGCGGGTCCCTTCCAGGCGCGCCACTGCGCGCCGTAGACCGGCCCGAGCTCGCCGTCGGCGCTCGCCCACTCGTTCCAGATCGATACGCCATGCTCGGTCAGAAACCGGATATTGGTGTCGCCGCGCAGGAACCACAACAGCTCGTACACGATCGATTTGACGTGCAGGCGCTTGGTGGTGAGCAGCGGAAAGCCCTCACTCAAATCGTGACTGAACATGCGGCCGAACACCGACGGTGTGCCGGTGCCGGTGCGATCGCTCTTGCGCTGGCCGTTTTCGAGAATATCGCGCAGCAGCCGCAGATATGCCTGATCGATGCTCATCGCACGCGCATCAGGTCAGCGGCGCGAAGTTGCCGGAAGGCGCGCGCTGCTGGTAAGCGAACAGCATCATTGCAATACCGAGCGCGAGCATCGGCAACGACAGCAGCTGCCCCATCGTGAACCAGCCGCCGGCCAGGTAGCCGAT
>DASYNV010000349.1:0-2068 GCA_036008365.1 Steroidobacteraceae bacterium
TGGTGCGGCGGCTGGCCGATGGCTTTGCGGAAGCCGCGCGCGAACCGGAAGGTACTCAGATTGGCGGCCTCGGCGATCGCCTCGAGCGAGACGTCCGCGCACAGGTGCGCCTCGATGTATTCGAGCGCCGCGCGCAGCCGATGTGCTGGAATATCCAGCCGCTCGAACGCATCGCGGCCGCAGAGTGTCGAATGGCCGCGTAACAGCTGCAGCACCAGCGCGTGCGTCATCGATTGCGCGAACAGCCGTCCGCAGATGCCCGGCTGCGCCAGTTCACTGTTGATACGCAGCGCGATGTCCATGATCGTCCGATCGACGATGCCGATGCCGTCCAGCAGCCTAAACGGCCGGTCGCCGAGCTCGGCGGCCGCATCGCTCAGACTGTCCGGATCGAGAAAGATATGGAGTTCCTCGATCTCCCCTTTCCACGCCCAGTAGCTGCCCTGATGAGCTGACATGATCATGATGTTGCCGGGCACCGAGCGGCTGCGCCGCTCGAGTCCGTTCCAGCGAGTCGAGAGCTGGCATGCATTGGAGAGATGCGCGACGACGAAGTGGCGGTTGATCGGCGGCAGATGCAGCTGCCAGCTCGGTGGATTGGCGAGCCGGTAGGCTTGAATGCCGGACCAGCCCAGTGCGACGCTCGACAGAGCGGGCGAGCGCGGCATCAATTTCATCCACTCTTCGGGCCCTAGTTCCGATGATGCGGCGGCCCCCGTCACTTGCATCTGTCCAGCCTACTCTGCCGCCAGTCGCGCCGGCAAGCGCGGGGCGCGGGGCGTACCGGCGCGTTCAGGAGTCCGCACTGCGTGTCCCGATCAGCCTCGTGACAATCAGGTAGCAGCCAGCGGCGCAGGTCGCAGCGGGAAGCGAGGCGGTCAGGAACCGGTACGGTCCGCTCGAGGCATAGGTCAACGGATTCAGCAGTTTGAGATAGATCGCGCAGCCGAGACCGAGCGCCAGCAGCGCTGCCGGATTGAATCCGCCGATACTGCGATAGGGCTTGGCGGGATCGCGACCGTAGATCGCCCGTATATCGATGACACGGCGCCGCAGCAGGAAGTAATCGGCGATCTGAATACCGCACAGGGGTGCGAAGGCGACCCCGAGAAACGCCAGAAAGGCGCCGAAGCGCGCGAAGAACAATTCCGGGATCAGCGCACCGACCAGCGCCACGGGCGCGATCGTGATCAGCAGCAGCGTCGACCATGACATGCGCTCGACCGCGGCGAAATTGCGCAACCCGATCGCCGAAGAATAGATGCCCGTGATCGCGGTGCCGAAGTTCGCTGCCGAGACGAACACCAGCGCAATGATCGCATAGGTCGGACCGCCCACACTGCGTAACCACTCCGATGGGTCCGATGACTTCAAGACCAGAATTCCCGCGATGCCGATGAGACTCAGCAGCGCGGTCGCGGCACCCATGCCGAGCATTACCGGCACCACGACTGTGCGCGCGTTCGGTGCCATGCGAATCATGGCGCCGATATAGGGCCACCAGGACATGGTGGCGGTGATGCCGATCTCGACGCCGGTGGTGTAGTTCCAGAGCTTGTCCGGACCCGCCAGCACCGGTTGCGCCAGGCGCAGTTCTGGCCAGCGGCGCGTAATCAGCAAATACAGCATCCAGCAACCGATCGGCACGTGCGCGACCAGGATGTTCGACATCTTGGTCACGCCCGTGGCACCGCGCAGCAGTGTGAGGTAGATCAGCGCGCAGACGATCAGCGTCGATGCCGGGACCAGCTCGCGCGCGCCCATGCCCGCCGGCATGACGCCCAGCGTGATCATGAGCTGCGTAGCCGACTTGGCGCCAAAGATAAGCAGCAGCGAATTCCAGCCGACGATCGAGATCAGCTGCATGGCGGCCGGAATCACCCAGCCGCGCGCGCCGAACTGCGGCTTGGTCGAGGCGATGGAATCGATGCCGAAGCGCGCGCAGATCGGCCCGGCGGCGAGAAACGCCAGCAGCATGCCGATCATGCAGCCGGCGGTCAGCGCGGTCGAAGCCTGGAAGAAATTCAGGTAATAGCCGGCGAACTCGCCAATGATGTAGCACCAGGTG
>DASYNV010000350.1:0-6251 GCA_036008365.1 Steroidobacteraceae bacterium
CAGGCGTCGCGCATTGTCGCGCGCCACCTGCAGTGCCGCAGCCGAACAGTCGCTGGCCGTGAGCGCCCAATTCGGTCGCGTCGAGGCCAGTGCCAACGCGATGGCGCCGCTGCCGGTGCCGAGATCGAGCACGCGCGCGGACGCTGCCCCGGTCGATGATTCGGGCAGCAGCGCCAGAGCGCGCTCCACCACGAGCTCGGTTTCGGGCCGCGGTATCAATACCGCCGGACTCACCGTCAACGGCAGCGACCAGAACTCGCGCTCGCCGGTCAGGTAGGCCACCGGTTCGCCGGCGAGCCGGCGCGCGATCAGCGCCCGGTAACGCTCGGCCTCGGCGGCTGCGACCGGCTGCTCGCCGCGTGCGATCAGCGCACTGCGCGGTTGCTGCAGCACGTGCGCCAGCAGCACCTCGGCATCGAGCCGCGCCTCGGCATCGGAATCGGCGAGCGCCATGTGTCCGGCGGCCAGCAGTTGCTGCAGCCGGGTCGCCTGCGGCTCTGTAAGATGATCGACCATTCCCACGATGGAGCCATTATGAGCGCTTCCACGCCGGCACCGAACGGCGTTCGCGTCAGCGATCTGTTGCAGACGGCGGCACGTCTGTTCCGGGCGACGCTGCTCAAGTGCCTGCCGATGGGAATGATTGCGGTGCTGTGCGCGAGCCTGCCGAACATTTACTGGAATGCCACCGGACACACGGTCAGCCTGTTCGGTCCGTATGACACCAATTTCAGAGTGCTCAGTGTGATTGGTGTGGCGATCGCGCTGTGGGTGTTCGGTGCCATGATGTTGCGCCAGCGTGCCGTGGTGCTCGGTGCACCGATTCTGCTCGGCGCCGAACTGCAGGCTTCCCTGCGGCGGTTGCCGGTGGTGCTGCTCAGCACGGCGCTGGCAAATCTGAGCGTGAGCTTGGGATTGCTGCTGTTGCTGGTCCCAGGGCTGTATCTGCTGGTGTGCTATCTGGTGTTGCTGCCGGTGGTTCTGTTCGAGGGCGCCGGGCCGGTTGCCGCGCTGCTGCGCAGCGTGCAGATCATGCGGCGGCTGTGGTGGCCGGCAGTGGCAGCGCTCGTGATCGCCGTGCTGCTGTCGTTCATCGGCGCGCTGGTGTTCGCGGCGGTACTGGCCGTGGCTGCCGAGATATTCGCCAGCAACGGTGCCGCCATGCAAGCCTTCGTCCACGCCGGAGTGGTTGGGTTCTACGGGCTCTTCAGCGTCTATTTGAGTGCTCTACAGCTGGTGCTTCACTCTGCCGCCAGCAGCTCGGCCTGATATTCCTGGCTCAGGGCGGAGAGCAGCTCATCGAGCGCGCCGTCCATGATCGCCGGCAGCCGATAGAGCGTCAGATCGATGCGATGATCGGTGACGCGGCCCTGCGGGTAGTTGTAGGTGCGGATGCGCTCGGAGCGATCGCCGCTGCCGACCTGCAGCTTGCGCGACTGCGCCTGCTCTGAGATCTGCTTCTCCTGTTCAGCGGCCAGTAGCCGCGCCGATAACAGGGCCATCGCGCGCGAACGATTCTTGTGCTGCGAGCGCTCGTCCTGGCATTCGACCACGATGCCCGTCGGCAGGTGTGTGATGCGTACGGCCGAGTCGGTCTTGTTGACGTGCTGGCCGCCGGCCCCCGAGGAACGGTAGGTGTCAATGCGCAGGTCGGCCGGATTGATCTCGACCTTATCGATCTCGTCGAGCTCCGGCAGGATCGCGACCGTGACCGTGGAGGTGTGGATTCGGCCCTGGGCTTCCGTGGCCGGCACACGCTGTACGCGATGTGTGCCGGATTCGAACTTCAGGCGCGAGAACACCCCGCGACCGGCGATGCGGCAGATGACCTCGCGATAGCCGCCGTGCTCGCCCGGACTTTCACTGATCGCTTCGATCTGCCAGCCATGGCGTTCGGCGTAGCGGCCGTACATGCGCAGCAGATCGCCGACGAATATCGCCGCCTCATCGCCGCCGGTGCCGGCGCGGATTTCGAGAAAGACGTTGCGTTCATCGCGCGGATCGCGCGGTAGCAGCAGGCGCTGCAGCTCGAAGTCGCGCTGCTCGAGGCTCGCGCGGATGGTCGCGATTTCCTCTTCGCCGAGCGCGCGCATGTCGGAATCCGTGTCGGTCAAAATCACCTGTGCGGATGACAGATCCTGCTCGAGCCGCCGATAGGCGGCAAATGCCGCGGCGGTAGGCTGCAGGCGAGCGTATTCCACCGACAAGTCGCGGAATCGCTGGGAGTTTCCGAGTACCTCGGGTTCGGCCAGCAGGGCCCCGAGTTCCTCGAAACGCTGTTCGGCTTTTTCAAGCTTTTGACGGATCGATGCTTTCATCTTCAGCTATAGTCTAGCGGCCATGAAGCTTTGGAACTGCAACCTCGCGGTAGGTAGGCTGCTCGCTGGCGCGTTCTCGGCCGCGGCCGTGCTGCTGGCATTGCCAGCGGCAGTTCAGGCTGCCCGCGGTACCCACGACACCGAGGATTCCAACGCCCTGATCATGACGGCGGAGATTGCGTTGCAGCGCGATGATTGCGGCCGTGCGGCCGCGAACTACACCATCGCAGCGCAGCGTCTGCCGGACGCCAAGCTGGCCGCGCGCGCCGCCGATGTGGCGCTCGACTGCGGCCAGTTCCAGGCGGCCGAACGCGCCGCGGCGCGCTGGCGCGCGCTGGTGCCGGGCGAACCCGCGGCGATGCACGCGGCGATGCGCGCCGAACTCGGACTTTACAAAATCGACGATGCGCGCGGGGCATTCGAGGATTGGATCAAGAACGGCGGGCTGGCGAACGCGCGCGGCTCCGGCAAGGACGACACCGGTGCGGCCGGCGTGGCCGAAGCCGTGCGGCTGCTGGCGCAGGAGGCCGGTGTGTCCGCGACGCTGGCAATGCTGCGCGGTGTGCAGGATCGGGCGTTGCAGAGCGGTGCCTCGCAGCTGGCGCTCGCGGACCTGGCGCTCGACGGCTGGAATTACCGCGAAGCGGTGCAGTACGGCGAGAAGGCGCTCAGCGGGGGCGCTGCGGCAGCGCCGACGCAGCTGCTGCTGGCGCGCGCGCACGCCGGCCTCGGGGAATCGGAGCAGGCAGTGGCGGCGGCCACGGCCGCACACAACGCCGCGCCCAAGGAGCAGGGCTTCGCCAGTGCGGACGTGCTGATGCTGCTCGGACGGGAACGCGACGCGCGCACCGCGCTCGAAGCGCTGCGCGACAACTCGGCGCTGCACATGCAGGCGCAACGGCGTCTGGGGCTGCTGGCCTTCAATCGCGGCGACTACGAGGAGGCACAGCATGATTTTTCCGAGCTGCTGAACGATCACGACTCTTCCGCGGTCGCGGTGTACTACCTGGCGGCAATCGCCGATCGCCGCAACGATGTCGGCACGGCGCTGCGCGGTTATCAGCTGCTCGGCGGCACGGCACTCGATGGCGCGGCGCGCGATCGCGCCGCGACGCTGCTCTACAAGCAGGGCCAGCGCGATCAGGCGCTGCGGCTGCTGCAGCCGGGCAATGATGCCAGCCCGGCGGCACGGCTCACATCCGAAATCGAGCAGGCCCAGCTGCTCTCCAACGGCGGCGAAGCCGATCAGTCGCTGGCGCGGATCGCCGATGCGCTGGCGCGCTTCCCGGCGCATCCGGATCTGCTGTACCAGAAGGCGATCCTGCTCGAGAAGGCCGGCCGCACCGATGCCGCGGTCACGCAGCTGGAGAGCCTGTACCGCGACCGGCCGCAGGACGGCGCGATCGCCAACGCGCTTGGATTCCTGCTGGCGGACCATAATCGCGAGCTCTCGCGTGCCGAGCGACTGATCGCGGTGGCGCTGAAGAGCGAGCCGGATAATCCGGCGATCCTAGACAGCATGGGTTGGCTCGACTATCGACGCGGCAATTCGCGCGAAGCCCTGCCGCTGCTCGAGCGCGCCTTCCGGCTGGCGCAGGACGGTGACATCGGCGCTCACTGGGGCGAAGTGCTCTGGTCGGTAGGCGATAAGGCCAAGGCGCGGGAAGCCTGGAGTCGCGCGTTGATTTCCGACCCCGACAATGCGCTCGTGCGTGCGGCGCAACAACGAGCCGGTGTGCCGCAGATGCCTGCCAGCGGTACCGGCACTTCCATCTAAACCACCACGCGATGATCGCGACCGATCCCCGAGCTCGCGCCTGCCTGCGCGGCGCGCGCGCATGGGCCGCGACCGCGCTGCTGCTGTGCGCGGGTTGCGCAACCACGCCGCCCGCGGCGCCGGTGGTGCTACAGCCGTGGGAGCAGCGGCTTCCGGCGTTGCAGGCCATCACCATGTTCGAGCTCGACGGCCGGGTCGCCGCCAGCGACGGCAAACAGGGATTCAGTGCCGGGCTGCGCTGGCGGCAGCAGGCCGACCGCGCGACGCTCGATCTGAGCGCGCCGCTGGGCTTCGGCGCGGCGCACATCGAGCAGGGGCCCGACGGTTTGGTGGTCACGACCTCGCAGGGAGTTACGCTCACCGACGAAGCCGCGAGCCAGCGGCTCGCGGCGACGCTTGGTTTCGAGCCGCCGCTCCGGAGTCTGCGCTACTGGGTGCTCGGCGCCAGCGATCCGGCCTTCCCTGCGCAGGAGACGATCGACGATCAGCAGCGGCTCACACACCTCGAGCAGGACGGCTGGCACGTGGACTGCGAGGACTATGCGCTCGTGGGCCAGCAGTGGTTGCCGCGCCGTGTGACCGTCACGCGGCAGATCCTGCATCTCAAGCTCGCCATCAACACGTGGCGGCTGTGAGCGCAGAGCCAACCTGGTGGCCGGCGCCGGCCAAACTGAACCTGTTCCTGCATGTGGTCGGGCGGCGGCCGGACGGCTATCACGAGCTGCAGACCCTGTTTCAACTCATCGAGCTCACTGATCGCATCGGGCTGCGCCCGCGCCAGGATGGGGCGATCGAGCGCCGCAGTGGCATGGCCGAAGTCGCCCCCGAACACGATCTCGCGGTGCGTGCCGCGCGAACCCTGCAACGACACACCGGCGTGACACTCGGCGCCGATCTGCATGTTATTAAACATATTCCTGCCGGGGGCGGGCTCGGCGGCGGCAGCTCGGATGCCGCGACAGTATTGCTGGGGCTCAATCGCCTGTGGGATACGCAACTTGGCATCGATGAGCTGGCGGGGCTCGCGCTGCCCCTCGGTGCCGATGTGCCGCTGTTCGTGCGGGGCGCCTCGGCGTGGGGGGAAGGTCGCGGCGAGCGGCTGCAGCCCATGACCCTGCCGCAGCGCTGGTTTCTGGTGATCCATCCGGGGGTTGCAGTCAGCACCGCCGAGATCTTCCAGGCCCCTGAATTGACACGAAATTCTAGCCTCATCACAATACGCGCCGCAGCAGCAGACCAGACCCGTAATGACTGTGAGCCAGTCGTGCGCGCGCGCTATCCCGAGGTGGCGGCTGCGCTCGATTGGTTGGATGCGCAGATGCCGACGCAAGTCGCGCGCCCCGGCGCGCGACTCACGGGTACGGGAGCATGCATTTTCGCCAGTTTCGAGCGCGAGCAGGATGCGCGGCTGATCGCGCAGCGAGTTCCAGCGCGTTGGAGCAGCCTCGTGGCCCGCGGCCTGGATCGCTCGCCGCTGCACGTACAGTTGGATGCTGGCTGATTGATTGGATTGCTGGGGTGTCGCCAAGTGGTAAGGCAGCGGGTTTTGATCCCGCCATACGGAGGTTCGAATCCTTCCACCCCAGCCACGGTTTGTTTGATAGGAAATGGCCATCGTGGATTCGGAGACCCTGACACTCTTCAGCGGCAATGCCAACGCCGCGCTTGCGCACGACATCGCGCACCATCTGCGCGTGACCGTGGGTCATGCTGATGTGAGCCGCTTCGGCGACGGCGAGATCAATGTCGAGATCATGGAAAATGTGCGAGGCCGCGACGTGTTCATCGTGCAGCCCACCTGCCCCCCGACCAACGATCATCTGATGGAACTGCTGATGATGACCGATGCCTGCCGGCGGGCCTCGGCGGCGCGCATTACGGCCGTGGTGCCGTACTTCGGTTATGCGCGCCAGGATCGGCGGCCGCGGGCGACGCGGGTGGCCATTGCCGCCAAATTGGTTGCGAATATGATCGCAAGCGCGGGTGTCAATCGATTGTTGACGGTCGATCTGCACGCCGATCAGATACAGGGCTTCTTCGACATACCGGTCGACAACGTGTACGCATCGCCCGTACTGTTGGGCGACGCTTGGAAACAGAAGCACGAGAACATGATCGTGGTGTCGCCGGATGTCGGCGGTGTGGTGCGGGCGCGC
>DASYNV010000351.1:0-9489 GCA_036008365.1 Steroidobacteraceae bacterium
TCGGACATCTTCTCGCGCGGCGTCCGGATCACCTTGGCCATCTCGTCGAGAATGTGCAGGCGACCTTCGCGCGCCTGCGCCAGCGCCACCCGCATGATCTCGGGCGTGATGCCCTCGACCTTGATGTCCATCTGCAGCGCCGTGACGCCATCACGCGTGCCGGCCACCTTGAAATCCATGTCGCCTAGATGATCCTCATCGCCGAGGATGTCGGTGAGCACCTTGAACCGCGAACCCTCGAGCACCAGTCCCATTGCCACCCCGGCCACCGGGGCCTTGATCGGCACTCCCGCATCCATCATCGCCAGGCTGCTGCCGCAGACGCTCGCCATCGAGCTCGAGCCGTTGGACTCGAGAATTTCCGAGACGATGCGGATCACGTAGGGAAATTTCTCCATGTCCGGCATCACGGCGTGCACGCCGCGGCGTGCGAGATTGCCGTGCCCGATCTCGCGGCGCTTGGGCGATCCCATCATGCCGGTCTCGCCGACCGAAAACGGCGGGAAGTTGTAGTGGAGCATGAACGGCTCGCGGCGTTCGCCTTCGAGCGCATCGACGATCTGCGCGTCGCGCGTGGTACCGAGCGTGGTCGCGACCAGCGCCTGGGTCTCCCCGCGCGTGAACAGCGCCGAGCCGTGTGCGCGTGGGAGCAGACCGACTTTAACGGTGATCGGTCGCACCGTGATCAGATCGCGCCCATCGATGCGCGGCTCACCGGCCAGAATGCGCTCGCGCACGATGCGGCTCTCAAGCTTGAACAACTCGTTGACCACGGCATCGCCCTTCCACTGCGCCGGCTCGGCCGCCGCCAGCGCCGACGTCAGCTCCTTCTTGATCTCGGACAACCGGGTGGTGCGCTGAGTCTTCTCGGTGATGCGATAGGCCGCGGACAGCGCCGCTTCGGTGCGCGCAGCGACCGCCTCGGCGAGCGCGGCCTCGAACGCGGGCGGTTTCCACTCCCAGCGCGGCTTGCCGGCCTCGGCCGCCAGCTCGCGAATGTTCTTGATGGCCAGCTGCATCTGCTCGTGGCCGAACACCACGGCGCCGAGCATGGCCTCTTCCGACAGTATCTGCGCCTCGGACTCGACCATGAGCACCGCGGGCTGCGTGCCCGCCACCACGAGTTCGAGCTGCGACTGCGCCTGCTCGGTGCGCGTCGGATTCAGCAGGTACTTGCCGTCGCGATAGCCGACGCGCGCCGCGCCGATCGGTCCGTTGAACGGCAGCCCCGCGATCGTGAGGGCCGCTGAGGCGCCCAGCAGCGCCGGGATATCGGCATCGATATCCGGATCGAGCGACACCACGGTGGCGACGACCTGCACTTCATTGTTGAAGCCATCGGGAAACAGCGGGCGAATCGGCCGATCGATGAGCCGCGAAGTCAGCGTCTCGCGTTCGGTCGGACGCCCCTCGCGCTTGAAGAAGCCGCCCGGGATGCGGCCCGCGGCGTAGGTCTTCTCGATGTAGTTGACGGTGAGCGGAAAGAAATCGCGGCCGGGAATGGCGGATTTCTGCGCGCAGGCCGTGACCAAAACAACGGTCTGGCCCATCGAGGCCAGCACCGCGCCATCCGCCTGCCGCGCCAGCTCGCCAGTTTCGAGCGTTACGGAATGCGGGCCATAAGAAAAAGTCTTTTTGAAGACAGTCACGCTTCAAACCTCGGAGATGTTCGGTACAGAATGCAAAGGGCCGCGCATTCCAGTCAGGAGGTGCGCGGCCCGCGGAATCAGCGGCGGAGCCCCAGGCGCTCGACGACTTCTTGATATTTGGCAGGTCGAGTGGCCTTCAGATAGTCGAGCAGCTTGCGGCGTTGATTCACCAGTTTGACCAGGCCGCGGCGCGAGGAATGATCCCGCTTGTGCGTGCCGAAGTGCTCTCCGAGTCCGTTGATGCGCTCCGAGAGCAGCGCGATCTGGACTTCCGGCGATCCGGTGTCTTTGGGATCGCGGCGGTACTGGGCCAGTACCGTACTTTTCTGTTCCGTGGACAAAGCCATTGCGTACCAAACCTCTGATCAACCAGTGCTTTGAAGATGTCGCCATTTTGAAGGCCGCGCATTCTAACCGCAGACCCCGCAAGCCTCAAGCGGAACAGGGAGTTACACGGGCAATGGCGCACTGAACAGGCGCTGCACGCGAAGCTGGCCGCCCGCGCCCGCGCCCAGGCCGAGAAATCGGCCCAGCGGATCGTACAGCCGCCAGCGGCCGGCTGCGGCTTGCGGCAGTGCGATCACCTGCCCGCAGCTCAGCGCCTGGGTCTGCGCCGCATCGAGCCGCAGCGCCGGCAGGTGGGCGACGGCCCGATCGGCACGCAGCAGCGGCCAGGCGCCTGGACTCAACGCTTCGAGCTGCTCCAGGCTTACGAGCGGATCGGCTTCGAACGGCTCCACGTATTCCCGCCGCAGGCCCTGCAGCCGACCACAACTGCCGAGCGCCCGGGCGATGTCTTCGGCCAGCACTCGCACGTAGGTGCCTTTGGAGCAGAGCACCCGCAATTCGAGCGTGGCGCCTGCCGCACCGATGAGGGTCAGCGAGTCGATCGAGATCGCACGCGCCTCGCGCGCTACGGTTATCCCGGCGCGCGCCAGACGGTACAGGGGCGTGCCGTCGCGCTTGAGCGCCGAGTACATCGGCGGCACCTGGAATTGCGGGCCCCGAAACCGCGCCAGCACCTGCTCGATCTCGGCGGTGGTCAGCACCGGCAGCGCGCAGCGCTCCACGATTTCACCCTCGGCATCGCCGGTCGCCGAGCGCTCGCCGAGCCGCAGCTCGAATCGGTAGGCCTTGCGGCCCACGAGCAGCTCCCCGGCCAGGCGGGTTGCCTCCCCTAAGCAGATGGGCAGCATGCCGCTCGCAAGGGGATCGAGGCTGCCGCAGTGGCCGGCCTTGATGCGGCCCGCCAGCCGTCGCACGCGCTGCAGCGCCGCGTTCGAGGACAGTCCGACAGGCTTGTCGAGCAGCAGTACCCCGACGACCGGTGAGCCAGCAGCCGCCGGCCCGCTCAAGGTTCCTCGTCGGCTGCCTGCGGCTCGAGCGCCGTCGCGCCGCGCGAGCGATCGGATTTCACCGCGCGATCGATCAGCTGGGTGAGCTGCTGCGCGCGCTCGAGGTCGGTGTCGAGCTGGAACTCGAGCCGCGGCGCGTGCCTCAGCTTGAGCTCGCGCGCCAGCTCGCCGCGCAGGAAGCCCGAGGCGCTGCGCAGCCCCGACAGCACTTCATCGCCCGAGTGCGCGCTACCGAACGGCAGGAAGTGAATGCGCGCGACCGACAGGTCAGGCGCCAGCGACACGGCCGTGATCGTGACGTTGCCGACGCGCGGATCCTTGACGCCGCGGCGCAGCAGCTCCGCCAGCGAGCGCTGCATTTGCGCCGCGATGCGCGACGCGCGGGCTCCGCTCCTTGCTGGCATGGCTCGTTCGTCCGCTCACTGAATCGTGCGTGAGACTTCGACGCGCGCGTAGCACTCGATCTGATCGTTGACGCGCACGTCCTGGTAGTTCTTGACGCCGATGCCGCACTCGGTGCCGGCGCGCACCTCGTTGACGTCATCCTTGAAGCGGCGCAGCGACTCGAGCGCACCCTCGAAGATCACGACGTTGTCGCGCAGCACGCGGATCGGATTGTTGCGTCGGACCGCGCCCTCGGTGACCAGGCAGCCCGCGACCACGCCGAATTTGCTCGATCGGAACACTTCGCGCACCTGCGCGACGCCCAGGATCTGCTCCTTGATCTCCGGCGCCAGCAGGCCGCTCATCTTCTGCTTCACGTCGTCGATCGCTTCGTAAATGATGCTGTAATAGCGCACCTCGACACCGGTCTCCTTCATGGCGTCGCGCGCTGCCGCATCGGCGCGCACGTTGAAACCGATGACGAACGCCTTGGAAGCGGCCGCGAGCTGGATATCCGAGGCCGTGATGCCGCCGACGCCGCTCGCGATCACGCGCACCTGAACTTCGTCGGTCGAGAGCTTGTTCAAGGCATCGCTGAGCGCCTCGGCGCTGCCCTGCACATCGGTCTTGATAAGCACCGCGATGATGCCGGCCTTGACCTCGCCCATCTGCGAGAACACGTCCTCGGCCCGGGTTGCCGCGCGCGCCAGTTTGACGTCGCGGAATTTGCCCTGGCGATACAGCGCGACTTCGCGCGCCTTGCGCTCGCTTTCGACCGCGAGCACCTCATCGCCCGCGTTGGGCGCGCCCGACAGGCCGAGCACGACCACGGGCATCGACGGCGGCGCCTCTGAAATGGGCTGACCGCTCTCGTCGAACATGGCGCGCACCCGTCCGAATTCCGAGCCGGCAAGAATCGCATCGCCGACCTTGAGCGTGCCGCGCTTGACCAGCGCCGTGACCACCGCGCCACGACCCTTCTCCATACTGGCCTCGATCACGACGCCGGCGGCCAATCCCTTGCGCGGCGCCTTGAGCTCGAGCACCTCGGCCTGCAGCAGAATGGCCTCGAGCAGCGCATCGATGCCCTGGCCGGTGCGCGCCGATACCTGCACGAACATGTTCTGTCCGCCCCACTCCTCGGGAATCACATCCTGCTTGGCGAGTTCGGTGCGCACGCGGTCCGGGTCGGCATCGGGCTTATCGATCTTGTTGACTGCGACCACGAGCGGCACGTTGGCCGCGCGGGCGTGCTGAATCGCCTCGATGGTCTGCGGCATCACGCCGTCGTCGGCCGCCACGACCAGCACCACCACGTCCGTGGCGCGCGCACCGCGTGCGCGCATGGCGGTGAAGGCCGCGTGGCCCGGCGTATCGAGAAAGGTGATCGAGCCGCGCGGCGTCTCGACATGGTAGGCGCCGATGTGCTGCGTGATGCCGCCGGCCTCGCCCGCGGCCACCTTGGCACGGCGGATGTAGTCGAGCAGCGAGGTCTTGCCGTGATCGACGTGTCCCATCACGGTCACGACCGGCGGGCGCACCTCGCTCTGTTCGGCCTCGGTGTCGGCGCCCTGCAGTCCTTCCTCGATCTGATTTTCCTTGAGCAGCTTGGCGCTGTGGCCGAGCTCCTCGACCACGAGCACGGCGGTGTCGCGCTCGATGGGCTGATTGATGGTCGCCATGACGCCGAGATTCATGAGCACCTTGATGACCTCGGTGGCCTTGATCGCCATGCGTTGCGCAAGCTCGGCGACGGTGATGGTTTCACCGAGCGCCACCTCGCGCTTGACCGGGGCGGTCGGCATCTCGAAGCCGTGCTTGGCCTCGGCGTTGACCGCGACGGTGCGGGTCTTGAGGCGCTTCTTCTTCTTGTGCCGTGCGCTGACGTCGCCGGCGATGTGCAGTTCCTCGCGGCCGTAGCGTGTGCGCTGCTTGTCGTCGGCATCCTCGCGCGCGGCCGGTGCCACATGCGCGCCGTGAGCCGCGTGCGCGTGGGGCGGATGCGCATGCGCCTCGCGCGCCGGCTCAGCGGCGCGGCGGGTCCGCTCGCGCTCGGCCTCCTCGGCCGCACGCTGCTCAGCCGCGCGTCGTGCCTCTTCCTGCGCCTTCTTGCGGGCCTGCTCCTCCTCGATGCGGCGGCGGTTCTCGGCCTCGAGCCGTTCGCGTTCGCGGCGCTCGGCCTCGACCTTCTCGCTCTGCGCGCGTAACGCCTCCTCGGCCTCGCGCTTCTGCGCGTCGAGCTGTTCCTGCTGGGCACGGGCCTGGCCCTCGAGCACATCGCGCTTGATGTAGGTTCGCTTGCGCCGCACCTCGACGTTGACGGTGCGCGCGCGGCCCTGATTGCCGGCGAGCTTCAATTCGCTCTGCGTCTTGCGCTTGAGCGTGATGCGGCTCGGCGAGGAGCCCTCGGCGCCGTGCCCATGGCTGCGGCGCAGATGCGTCAGCAGCTCGAGCTTGGCCTCCTCGCTGATCATGTCCTCGGGGCTCGAGACGGTGATGCCGGCCTGATCGAGCTGTGCGATCAGGCGGTCGACCGAGACCTTCAGGACATCGGCGAATTGAGCAATGGTTACATCAGCCATAGTGGATTCCCGGCGCCGCGCGCCTTAGTGCTGCGCCTCGAACCAATGCGCGCGCGCCTTCATGATCAGTGCGCCGGCTTCCTCGGCCGACAGTCCGTCGATATCCGAGATGTCATCCACACCCTGCTCGGCCAGCTCCTCGCGCGTGCGCACGCCGCGTCGGGCGAGCGCCAGCGCCAGGTCTGGGCGCATGCCGTCGAGCGTCAGCAAATCGTCGGCCGGCATCGACTGATCGAGCGACTCCTCGCTGACGATGGCCTGCGTCAGCAGCACGTCGCGCGCACGGTTGCGCAGCTCCTTGACGATGTCCTCGTCGAACTCCTCGATCGCCGCCAGCTCGGCCGCGGGCACGTAGGCCACCTCCTCGACGGTGGAAAAGCCTTCCTGCACCAGGATGCTGGCGACGTTCTCGTCGACGTCGAGCTGCTTCATGAACGTCTCGACCAACGCGCGCGCTTCGGAGTCGCTCTTGGCCTCGGCGTCCGACTCGGTCATGACGTTCAGCTCCCAGCCGGTGAGCTGACTGGCCAGACGGATGTTCTGACCGCCGCGGCCGATGGCCTGCGACAGCTTCTCCTCCGCCACGGCGATATCCATGCTGTGCGAGTCTTCATCGACCACGATCGACTGCACTTCGGCAGGCGACATTGCGTTGATCACGAACTGCGCCGGATTGTCGTCATAGGGAATGATGTCGACGCGCTCGCCGGCGATCTCGTTCGAAACCGCCTGCACGCGCGAGCCGCGCATGCCGACGCAGGCGCCGACCGGATCGATGCGGGGATCCTGGCTGCGCACCGCGATCTTGGCGCGCACGCCCGAATCGCGCGCCGCGCCCAGGATCTGGATCAGACCCTGTCCGACCTCCGGCACCTCGAGCTTGAACAGCTCGATCAGGAACTCCGGCGCGGTGCGCGTCAGGAACAGCTGCGGGCCGCGCAGCTCCGCGCGCACTTCGCGCAGGTAGGCCTTGACGCGATCCTGCGGCTTGAGCTGCTCGCGCGGAATCATGTCGGTGCGCGGCACGAAGCCCTCGGCATTGCTGCCCAGATCGACGTAGATGCCATTGCGGTCGATGCGCTTGACCACGCCATTGACGAGCGTGTTGACGCGGTCCTTGTAGGCATCGACCACTTGCGCGCGCTCGGCCTCACGCACCTTCTGCACGATCACCTGCTTGGCCTGCTGTGCGGCGATGCGACCGAAGGCCACCGATTCCATCGGCTCCTCGACGTAGCCGCCGGGCTCGACATCGGCGCTCAAATCATGCGCATCATCCAGACGCAGCTCGGCCGACGGATTCTCGAGCTCCTTGGAATCGTCGCTGAACACTTTCCAGCGCCGGAAAGTCTCGTAGTCACCGGTCTTGCGGTTGATGGCGACGCGCACATCCCAGTCTTCGCCGTGTTTCTTGCGGGTAGCCGAAGCCAGCGCCGCCTCGAGCGCTTCAAAGATGATCTCCTTATCGACGCCCTTCTCGTTCGAGACGGCATCGACGACCATCAGAATTTCCTTGTTCATGCTCTTCAGCTCCTCGCCTCAAGGCCACTGCGGCGCGAGCCGCGCACGCCCAATCTCCGCAAACGCAACCGCTACCATGGCGCCATCCACTGTCAATTCAATGCCCTGCGGGCTGACGCCCTCGAGCTGGCCCGTGTAGCGCCGCCGGCCGTCCCGGGCCATCTTCAACTCGACCCAGATGCGCTCGCCGGTAAAACGTTGGAAATGCGCCGGCGTTCGCAGCAGGCGATCCAGCCCCGGCGAGGAGACCTCCAGCGTGTACGCGGTCGGCACCGGATCCTCGACATCCAGTAACGCTGCCAGCTCGTGGCTCACGTGCTCACAATCATCGACCCCGACCCCTTGCGGGCGGTCGATGAATACGCGGACCACCGCATGCGCGCGGCCACGCGCGTATTCCAAGTCAACGAGCTCAAACCCGAGCTGCTCGAGCAAGGGCTCGCTGAGCGCAATCAGCTTCTCGCGTAGCAGCGCTGCCATTGTCGGTGCGTGACCATCCGGACTGCGACCCAAAAAACAAAAGCCCCATGTGGGGCTTCTGGATCAAGCACTTGGCCGCAGTTCCTGCAGCTTCACGGCAAGCAGGCCCGCGCCTGCGCCGTCCACCGGCGGACGCGATTCTAGTGCCTTAAGTCCTCGGAATTCAAGGCGCAGTTGCGTTGCGGCGCTGTGCGGCCTGCCGCAGCGCCGCGGTCAGCGCATCGATGTCGCCGGTCTTGAGCACCACGGCGTCAGCACCCGACCGCAGGCACTGCTCATCGAGGCTGTCGTTCTGGAAGCCCGTGTGCACGATAATCGCGGCCCGCGGCACGCGCGAGCGCAGGGTCGCGATCAGCGGCAGACTGGAACCATCGTCCAGCGACAGATCGAGCACGAAGGCGTTCGGTGCGTGCGCCTCGAGCGTCGCGAGCACCGCGCCGATGGAGGCGGCGGTGGCGACGCAGCGCATGTCCGGCTCGGCGCCGAGCAGCAGCGACAGCGTCATGGCCAGATCCATGTTGTTTTCACCGATCACCAACCGCAGCAGGTCTGGCTGCGACGAATCGACGCCGGCGCCTGTTGGTTCAGCCATATCGCGGCGAATGATGGCGTGGCACACAGAACCTGTAAACGTTCCGGGCGCGCGTTCGACGCTCACCGGGCCGGTGGTATTGCAATGCGTCGGCAACATCGGTAGACCAGCGGCGCATGCGAACATCCGTGCTGATTGCACTGTTGCCGACCGTATTGCTCGGCTGCGCACAGCTTCCGACGATTCCCGAACCGCTGACGCCCGACGCGGCAGCGCAGGTCACGGTCACGGGCGCCCGCGGCCCGCTGTCGCAGCGGGCGGCTGATGCGGTCCTCAAACGGCTCGCGGCCCAGGCCCCCAACGCCGGCGCGCTCGAACGCCACATGGCGGTCGAGCAGGCCGTGGCCGGCGCGCCGCTTTACACCGGCAACCGGGTCACGATCCTGCGCGACGGCGAAGACGCATTCGCCGCGATCTTTGCGGCGATTCATGCCGCCAGGCACTACCTCTATGTCGAGTACTACACGCTCGAGGAAGTCGAGAGCGGCCATGAGCGCCTGAGCGAGCTGCTGATCGCGCGCCACAGCGAAGGCCTGCGCATCACGCTGCTGTACGACAGCGTCGGCTCGATCTCGACGCCACGCGAGTTCTTCGAGCGTCTCGCGGCGGCCGGAATACAGGTCCAGGCTTTCAATCCACTCAATCCATTGACGCGGCATTTCGCCATCAATGCTCGCGATCATCGCAAGCTGATCCTGGCTGATGGCGAGGTGGCCGTGATCGGCGGGATCAATCTGAGCACCGCCTACCAGAGCGGCTCGCTCACCTCGGGCACCGAGCGCTGGCACGACACCGATCTCGAGATCGAGGGTCCGGCCGTCGGCGAGCTCAAGGAACTGTTCGATCAGCACTGGCTGCAGCAGGGCGGAGATGCCGATGCGCTCGCACCAGGCAGCGACTCTGCGGGCTCGCAGGGCGATCAGGTG
>DASYNV010000352.1:0-11760 GCA_036008365.1 Steroidobacteraceae bacterium
CCCGAGCCGGCGCATCAAGCCACCTCAGTTCCGACTCGCAACCCTTCACAGTGCCAGATCCTCATCGCGCGCCGCCGCCGCCTCCGACGATCGCTCCGGCGCCTGGCTCGCGTCCCTGTCCGTGACGCGCGCGGGCCCAGCACTCGCGGCCGCCTCGCGGCGCAGAGCGAGCCAGGCGTCGCGCGCGCGTCGGCGCACCTCATCGGCGCCGGTGGTATTGGGATTGAGCGGCGTCGGCGCGGTGGTTGCAACCTGGCCGCTGGCGAGCATCTCCTGTTGGGGCGCGCTCGCGGCGATCCGCTCGCGGTAACGCTCGGCAATGCCGTCGGCGATCTCCTGGCGCATTCGTCTACGCTCCATCTGAAAAGCGATGAACGGAATATGGCGTTTCGGCACGCGGTCGATGCCCTGCGCGGCCAGGCTTCGATGATCGACCCGCAGATCGAGCCCCGCTTCGCGGTAGGCATCGTTCGTCAGGACGGCCCAACGCTCGCGGATGAAGTGCATTTCCCTCAGACCTTTCAGTCCACGCTTAAGCGATTCGGGAATCGACAGATCGAGTCCGGCCTTCCGACCCAGACCGGTTTCGCCGATTTCGCGCGTCGTGACCAGCAGGTGCGCGTGGAAATTACGCGGATCGCCGTCCGACTTGGGGTCGTGAATGGACAGATCCACGGCGATGTCGTGACGATCCGCGATCTCGCGCGAGAAACGGCGCACCAGTTCCAGGCGCTGGGCCGCGCAGAGCTCATGCGGCAAGGACACTTGGTATTCGCGCGCGACCCTGGAGTCGCGCCTATGTTCGGCCGCCTCGGCCGCATTCCAGAGTCGCGCGCGATCGCGAGCCCAGTCCGCCGCCCCCGCGCCAAGCGCACTGGGCAGCAGGATCTCGGTATGAACCACGTCCTGGCGCCGAGTGTAGTTGTGCAGGTGACCGGAACGCTCATCCCGGATGCGCTCACCGGCGCGATAAGCGGCCGCCGCCGGCGCGCTGCGTCCCGCTGAGCGCGAGATCGCCTTCATATCTATATGGAACTGCGGCATGAGCTCAGCGTCGCAACGCTACTCGTCGCCAGGAGGCTGACGATGCCAACTTGAGATACCCAGTCAGATCGGGTAGTTGCTCGAGCTCGGACGGCATGAGCGCAATCTCCGTCGCGTGCTGTTCGCTGACCTGCACCGAACGACGCGCGCCGCGCGCGCTCCAGCCGAGCTCACGATCGTGACCGCGCGAAACCTGACGGCGCCTAACTTCGCGCTCTCCGATCAGGCGCGAGGCGAATTGCGAGGTGCCCCCATGCTCGCTGCCCGAGCAGCGCAGAATCAGCGTATTACCGCAATTCTCGACGATAGTCTGCGCGTCACCGCCGCCGTAAGTGCTCGAGACCTGGGCAATGGATTGAAAGCCGAGCACGCAGCGACCGCCGAATTTACGCAGCCGCGCGAGCGCATCCTTCAGTCCATCGATGGCGCCAAGCGCATCGAGCTCATCGATCACGAACCACAGCCGTTGATCGCGATTCTCGGGTTGACTCATGGCCTCGACGATGGCCAGGCGCATCCAGGCGGCGATGATGGAACGCAGTGCCGCGATCTGCCCAGCTCGATACGGTATGAACAGCACCCCGCGACCCCGCCGTACCCAGTCGCGCACCGAGAATGGCGAGGCACGTTGCGCCTTGATGTACTCCAATGCCGCGATCGCCGACAACAGCACCGAGCGGATCGAGCCGAACATGCGCGCATTTTCAGACTCGAGGAATGGTTGGGCTGGCGTGCCGACGAGCAGCACTCTCAACTCCTCGGTTGGTGCCATCGCCAGCAGCCGCCAGAGCTCTACCAGATCGACTCGATTCGCTGCGTGACAGCGCCGGAGGACCGCCGCGAACAGGGTGCGCGCATACGCCCGCCATTCCCGGGTTGATGGATCCTCGCTCTGCGGGATCAAGGCGCTCGAGAGCTGCTCGATATCATAGGCATCCTGAATCTCGGCAAAGAGATTCCACTGCACCGATGCTTGCTCGAACGGATTGAGCACCGTATCCGCGCGGTGACGGCGGTGCAGCCGCGCGTGATAGCCGCCGTCCGGGTCGGTGATGATCGCGCGATCGCCCCGCCGCAGGGCTGCCGTCAGCAATTCGAGGATGGCGGTCGATTTGCCGGTACCGGTGGTCCCGATCAGTTTGAAGTGCTTGGTCTCCTCGAGTGGAGCGACTGCGATTCCTGCAAGGGTTATGCATGAATCTCCGGCGACCGGCCGCCAACGCCACAGCGCCGAAAGTCCGGGCAGCGCCTCGATGACGACGGCGCCTCGGCGGTGCCGCTCGCGTGGAACACCGCCCGGCCACAGCCGTCGCAGGCTCACACCGGCGACAACCGCAGACACGAGCGCTGCCGTGGGCGCAAGCGCTGCCAGCGGGAACGGCCACGCGATCATCAGTAGCCCTTGACGATGAGATAGTCGGCCTGCTGCCCGAAGGCCGGTGCCTGGCGGTCGATGCGCACGCACCAGCGCTGCTCGCTGCCGCAGCGCCTGAGGTCGATGCGCCCACCACGTTGCTCGAGATTCTCCAGTTCGACTAGCAGCTGATCTCGCCTGAGCCGCAGCGCGCTCATCTGCGACGGCGTCGGCAACAGCCACCAGACCGATACGGCGGTGGTCGCCGCGACCAGCAGCGTCATCGCCATTGTCCAGGCCAGGAAACGCAATTTCGCCGCGCGCTCGAGCGCCCGCAGCGCCGCCACCGCGCGCACACTCTCCTCGATCACAGTTCCGAGCTCCTCGACCAGCGTCCGCCGGATCTGCTCGCGCACGATGTCGTCCAGGCCGCGCGCGTGCGCCTGGAGATGGTTGAGTTCCGAGGCGATGAGCTCCTGCTGCGTTTGAGCGGCTTCAAGCAGCAGCCCGAGCTTCATGCTGTCCTCGTCCAGGGGCTTCGCCGCGCTCATGGTTCGAGTCCCACTGCCTCGTGGATGGCCGGTGCGGCTTTAGCCGCGAGACTGCCCCGCGGTACAGAGGCAGCCGGCACCGCACGGGCGCGTGGTGCCTGTGCGCGTGCCGGACGTTTCCGCTGCGGCGCCGGCGCAGGTGTGGCGACCGGCGCGGGCGGTTGCGGCACAAGCACGAAGGCCGGCGTGGTTCTATCAATGGACGCGTCGCGTCGAGGAGCAAGATCGATGCGGCGCCAACGATCCTCGGAGGCGAATTTGAGATAGCCGGCCAGATCCGGAAGCTGTTCGATTTCGGAGTCCATGACGGCCGGCTCAATACTGAAGTGCTCGCCGCTCGTGACCGAGCCGAGAAACTCATCGGCACGACGGCTGCGCGAGTGCGTGCTGCGCAACACCTCGCGTTGACCGATCAGCGTCGACGCGAATCGCGAAGTACCGCCACCTTCACTCGCGGAGCAACGCAGAATCAGGGTGTTGCCGCAGTTTTCGACGATGGTATGGGCATCGCCGGCTCCGTAGGTGCTAGCCACCTGCGCAATCGATTGGAAGCCGAGGATGCAGCGGCCGCCGAACTTGCGCACTCGCGCCAGCGCGTCCTTGAGCCCATCGATCTTTCCCAAAGCATCGAGCTCGTCGATGACGAACCATAGACGCTGGTCTCCTTCGGGCCCTGCCATGGCCTCAAATATGGCGATACGCATCCAGGCCGACACGGTCGATCGCAAGGCTGCAATCTGATCGGCGCGATATGGAATGAACAGCACCCCGCCCTGTCGGGCATCGACGCCACCGGCGCCGGCGCGTCGGATCCACTCGCGCACCGAAAACGCACTGCCCCGCTGCTGCGCGACATGTTCCAGGGACGCGACTGCCGAGCTGGCCACCGACCGAATCGAATCAAACATGCGGGTGTTGTGCTCTTCGAGGAATGGCTGGGCCGGCGTACCGGCTGTGAGCGTGCGCAACTCGGCGGCGGGGGCGATCGCGATCAGGCGATACAGCTCGCCCGCATCACGCACACCGGCCGCATGAGCTTGGCGCAGCACCGAGGTCAGCAGTGTGCGGGCGTAACCACACCAAGTGCGATCGCCGCTTTCCGGATCGGGCAGCAGCGAACGCGCCAGCTGCTCGGCATCGTAGGGTTGCTGGATCTCGCCAAAGAGATCCCATTTCACCGAGCGCGCATCGAACGGATTGAGAATCACATCGCCGCGCTCGCGATCAAAGTAGCTTCGCAGGTAGCCGCCATCCGGATCGGCGATCACCACGCGATCGCCCCGCCGCAACGCGGGAGCCAGCAGCTGCCTGATCGCCGTGCTCTTACCGGTGCCGGTAGTGCCGATGAACTTGAAGTGCTTGGTCTCATCGCCCTGCGGTATCCGACAGCCAGCCAGAGTTGGCAGCTGTCCCGCGGCTGACGCGTCTACCTCGACATCGCGCGAGCCGTGAGTCGAGCCCCTGGCGTCCACCACGAGTGTCCCGCGCTGATGCCGGGAACCGGACGGGCGCGGCACCGACAGCGCGCAGCCCGCGCCATAGCCGAGAGCGGCGCTGACCGCAGTACCGAATAGCAGTGACGCCACGGGCCCAACCGGCCCCATCAACGCGCAGACAAGCCCACTCGCCGCGGTTAGCGGCACCGCGATCGTCGGCGACAGCAACAGCTTTCGCAGGCTCGCGTGCGCGCGAATCATGGCTACGGCCATGGGTACCTGAACGGCCGCGTAAGCGAGCTCCAGCCCGCTGGAACCGTGAGTCAGCACCGCTATACCGAGACTGTCGAGCATGGCGTGGCGCTCAGGCCAAGGCCTCCAGGCCTCGCCGCTTGAGTCCAGGCTCGTACCAGATCTCTTCGATGAAACGCTGTTGTCGCCTCGAAGAAAACTGAATGACCACGTCAATCAGAAGATGCAGCAGCGATCGGATCTCCTGGCGTGCCAGTTCACGTCCGGAGGGACTGAGCTTGAC
Organism: Steroidobacteraceae bacterium; assembly: GCA_036008365.1. Taxonomy (GTDB): domain Bacteria; phylum Pseudomonadota; class Gammaproteobacteria; order Steroidobacterales; family Steroidobacteraceae; genus FEN-1191. Next base: position 4,921 of record DASYNV010000352.1, read on the forward strand.
GAGCAGCGCGAGCTGTTCGAAAGCCAGTGCGGCACTTGAAGCGTGTACGCTAGTGATCGAGCCCGGATGCCCGGAGTTCACATTGCGCAAGTAGTCAAAGGCCTCCTCGGAGCGCAATTCCGCCAGGAGGATCCGGTCAGGTTTCATGCGCAGGCATGATTCGAGCAACTGCCTCGGGCTCACACGCGACAGGCCCTGGTCGTCCTTGGAATAGAACAGGCGCACGTGGTTTGGATGCCGATCGAGCACCAGCTCGCAGGCGTCCTCGATTGTTATCAGGCGCTCATCGCTCGGAATCTCGCGGATCAACGCCTTGGTCCAGGTGGTCTTGCCCGATCCGGTCGGGCCCGATACCAGGATGTTCTTGCGCGTCACGACGGCGAGCCGCATGAAGGCTTCGTACTGCCCATCCGCGAGCAACTCGAGCAGCCTGGGCTCGTGCGAATCGCCGCGCTGGCCCGCGCGACGTGCCTGGCGAAACACACCACCGCGCGCCAGCTCTTCGATCGACCATTGCCGATTTGAGGGGCGCCGGATTGTGATGGCCACGGTCCCGCTCGTGGTCGCTGGCGGCAGCACGATCTGCACGCGCTCGCCCCCCGGCAGCGTTGCCGACAGCAGGGGCGCGGCAGCATCGATGCGCTGCCCGGTGAAATTTGCGACCAGCTTCGCAAAGCGCAGACACCAATCGAAGCTTACCTCCGGCATCGTCTCGCGCCGCCAGCCACTCGTGGTCTCGATAAAGGCCTCGCCGGGCCGATTGATGCACAACTCTGTGATCTCGGGGTCATCGAGAAATCGCTCCAGCATCCGCAGCGTCAGTGCGAGCGTCGACGGCTCGGCTGTGACAGTGCTAGCGCTCGACGCTCGCACGGCGCAACTCGTAGACCGGCGTGAAATCGATATCGCGTGCGACCAGGATCTGGATGCGATCGCCGTTATCCTTGCGGACCGTCGGCGCGATGCTCAAGGTGCTCTTCAAGACCTCTGTAGCGACGTCGGTGGTTGCCGAGGGGTTGTAGATGATGGTGCCGCTGCCTCGGCTCGCGGACTGCACGGCCGCCTGCTCCGCGCCATCGATGGTCGATATGAACAGGGCAGCGCCAAAGCGCTCCCAGAAATGTCGATCGACAGAGCCAGGCAGTCCCGAGCGACCCAGCTCGTCTGCTCCCGGGGAATCGAGCGGCACGATGACGCCGGTAGGAGTGCGCGCCTCTGTCCAGATCACGAACACGCGCGCCGTGCCCTGTTGTACCTGTCCGCGGGTCTCTCCGACCACCTTGGTTCCACGGTCGAGAAGCACCACCTGCCCATCAACGCCGAAGGTGTCGGTGGCGGTCACGCAGGTCGTCATTCCCGGCAGCGTCGAATCGATGGCGGTCTCGAGCGTGCAGTCGATGAAGGCGCCCTTTGGCAGCAGCAGCCGCTGAGTCGACAGCACACGCGCCCGGGTGGTGCTGCCGAACTCGGTGCGCGGCAACACCGCCCCTGCCGCGGGCGCGAGCGCCGCCGCTGAAGGGCCGCCGCCCGCGACCCCGGAATTCGTCGGCCCAGTGGTCGATTCCGCGCGCGAGTAGTTTTCGGACCCGCGCGCATAGGCGCTACCGGACAGTCGGCGCTCGAGATTCGAGGGTCTGGGCGTTTCATTGGACCCAGCCGCTGTCGCTGCCGACGGCGCCGAGACCGCTCCCGTCTGCGGCGCGGGATCGAGCGACAGGCTTTGCCCCAGCGGCGCTGCGTTTGACGGAACCGCCTCGCGTGCGATGGGCGCCGGCGACACGACCGGCTCGAGCGCGGGCAAGGGCATCTCCGACTGTGCGCGGCTGCTGGTAGCGGACTGCGCCTTCTGCCGCAACTGCGCCTGGCGTTGAGCGGCATGCACGTAGTAGGCCGTAAGCACGGCAGCACCCATCGCCACCATCAGACCCAACGCCAGCAGGTTGCTGAGTCTTGAGTGCAGCGATGTCACTTGGCGCACCAGGGACGAACCGCGCTCGCCGGCGACCGCATCGGGATCATCACGGCTCATGGCGTGGGCCCGCGCGTAGCACGCTCGACTTCGGCGCTCACTGTACCGGACTGCAATTCGCGCCCGGTGCCTGCGAAGCCCTTGTTGAGGATGCATCCCTGCAGCCGCCCGCGCCGGACTACCAACCGCTCGGCCACACGATGAATGATCATCTCACCTCGCTGCAGGTTGAAATTCAGCAGCGACTCGCTGCCATCGTCGTTGCGCACGAACACCGCCGGCAACTCGCGCCGCGGATTGAAGCGAAGATGCGTGCGCACGCCATCGTCGAACGCCGCCAGCGGTTGCAGCACCGGAGTGCCGCAATACCAGTAATCGCGATTGACTGGCTGCGCATCAACCGCGCCGTCGAGATTACGTGCTGTATTGCTCTCGACCGGCCTGCCCGCAGAGCTCGCCGGCACCCCCGGATAACTGAAGCGCAGAGTGAAAACCAGCTCTGACTTCGAGTCCTCCGGTGCGGCAGCCGATACCACGTCGTATTCGAAGTGATAGCTGCGCCGCGTGGTCAACACGGTTAGATTGGTTCGGACCCGAGCGGCCTTGGGTTTGATGAACAGGTGATTGTCCTGCGCAGCATAACTAATGCCCTCGAGATCGCCGGCACCGACGCCGATGAACGATTCGCCAGACTCGAATTCGAGGTCGATCTGGTAGCCGACGTAACCGCGCAGTCGATAGATCCGATCGGCCTCATATACGATCGAGCGCAAGCGGCTGTCGCGGTACTCACCGGCGGAAGCCCAAGACACCCCGAAGAGCACGACGGCCGCCGTTCCCAGCAACGCAGCGCGATTCACGGGCGCGCCTCTGCGCGGGTCGCGGTTCCGGCCGCGGCTGCGGCTGACTCGGCTGCGATTTCCGGCTCCGTAGTGAATTCCATGACCTTGAATCCGAGCGGATTCCAACGTCGCACCTTCAGATCGGGCGACGGCGGCGCATAGGCGTACTGGATCGTGGCGATCCAGCGCGTCACCCGCGGATGGGATGATTCCGACGGCAGTTCGGTCTTCAAGTAGCGCACTTGCGCCAGGTCCGAAACACCGCTGGCGCGCTTGAAGAAGCTAATCGACTGCACATCGGCGCGAATCTGGCTGCCATCGCGATGCACGTTCAGCGGCGAATTGGGGTTGCTGGTTTGCCAGAGCGCGTACCACGCCTGGTTGCGCTGCGCGTTGTGAAATGCGCCACATTCCTGGTAATCGCTCTCGGCCGTGGAATAGTTGAATCGCTCGCAGACCGTGACGTAGTGGCTGAGAAAGTAGCGACTCACGGACTCATCCATCGGCGCAGCACCGGCGTATACCGGCACGATGTCGACTACGCCGGTGCTGCTGTCGACGCGAATCACGAAGGGATCGACGCGCTTCAACGGCATGAGAAGCGCCAGCGCGCAGCCCGAACTCACCGCGCAAACCCAGCCGGCAGCCGCGACGCGCCATGCGATCCGGCGGCTGCGTTCGACCGTTGCAACCCGATCGGCGTCCCAACCCGCCGCCTCGGCAAAGTACCCGTCCGCCTCCCGCTCAGTGAGCGCGCTCATGGCTTCGCACCCGGCGATGTGGTTCGGACCTCGTGAGCCGCCGCGGCCGCGGGATTGATCGGGAGCAACCTCCCCTCGCAGCGCACCGCTCGATGTGCGCAAGCCGATTGCAGCAACACCAGAGCCACTACACCCAGCCACTTCATGCTCGAACTCCTGCAAGGTTGAAATCTGCTGTGCGGATTTGACCCGATTGCTGCTATGGCTCGCGCCACGAGGGCGCCGACGCCGCTGCCCGATCCGGCGACGGCGATCGGGGCAGCACCGCCTCGGCGATCATTGTCTTTACGGCAATCTTCGTCGCGGAGCCGAGCTGCGTGCGGCCATGGCGTAGTCCCAAACCCAGCGTGCGACTCAAGGTGCCGAAGCTGCTGAGCGCCAGGCCGGTCGCCAGACCGGCGGCGATCGGCATGATTTGTCGCATGAGCAGAAACACCAGCACCGAGACCAGGACCATGTCGAGCGCATCCACGGTCAGAATCGCGGCACCGCGAGCCGCGGTCTGCGCGGCATAGGATTGGACGATCTGCAGCATCAGAGCGCCGACCAGCACCGTCAGGATCGAAATCAGTGCATAGGTGGCAAGCTGCGCGATCCAGGCCTCGAAGAAGCGGCGCGTGCTGTCAAACAGCAGCAACACGATGAAAAGTGGCCCGATCGCCAACAGCACCGCCGAGGCGATACTCGACAATGCGATCATGAACATCGCATAGACGCACAGCAATCCGATAAGCAACCAGACCACGCCGCCGGCGAGGTAGAAGCCGAAATCGCCATTGAACACACCGCCCTTGTCCCACAGGGTCTCGGCCACCGCGCCACCTTGCTGCCAGATGGTATCGATGGTGCCAACGGGATCGCCGGCGCCCACGACAGCAGCGGCCAATTGCGATGGTGCCGTGTAGAACGAATCAACGATGACGCTGTTGTACAGCCACAGGTGCAGCGACACTCCGAGGACCACGGTCAGCACCAGGATGCGTTTAAGCCCGGTGCTGAACGGCTCCTCGATACGGCCGGTCAGCTGCAGGTAACCCCAGACCATCACGTACACCGTCGAGAGCGTCACGACGGCCGGCTCGAGCGCGGCGGACACGCGCGCGGTGTTCTGCCCGATGTAACCCGCGAGCGTTTGATTGAGCCAGGCCCAGAACGACTGAAAGAATCCCATGATCTGACTCGCTGCGCTAACGCGGCGAGGGCTCGAAGCGTGTGGCAAAGTGCCCGTGACCAGCGATCACCTGCTCGCGGTCATTCTGGCGCGCCGCCCAGTTCTGGCCGACGGCCGCCTGAAAAAGTACCTGCAGCTTGGTCTGCTCGTTTTGCAGCATGCCCTGCTCGGCGCTTATGCGGGCCTGCAGGTCGAGTATGCCCTTCTGATCCGTGGCTGCCGGTATGGCATTGATAAGTTGCTGCAGGGACGCGAAGCGGCCGCTGGAGTTGCCCAATGCGTCCTGCGCCAGTGCCTGCAGCAGCGCTACCGACTGGCGTCCAGCCGTAATCTGCGCGCGTTCCGCAGTCGGCAGTGCCGCCAATTGCTGCGATGACAGCACCGCATTGGCTCGCAGGCTGCCTTGGTAGTCGAGTGACAGCACATCGTAGCCACCGGCGCCGCCGCTGAGCATGGCGCTGATCTGCGGCCACTGTGTCGGCAGATAGTTGCGCACAGTACCTTCCAGCAGCGACTGCATGCCGCGATTGCCGGTCATCGATTGGTATTGCGCCTGTAGCTGCAGCAGCTGCGCGTGCGCCGATGCCAGCTGTTGCGCCAGGGTTTGGGACTGCTGCACCAATTGCGCCACCGAGGCCACATCGATGACCGCGAACTGTGCCCTGGCCGTTGGACATAGCAGAATCGGGATCAGAAGACTCAGCCTGGAAACTCGCGCACTCTTCAAGGACATTTTGGCTGCCCCTCAAATGTGTGAGGACGAAGCGAGTACACCGTGTTCGCGCAGGAAATGCGGCAGCCAATCGACCGGATCCGTGCCGCTGCCGGCAATGATCTGGTGCATGCGCTCTACCTGGGAGCTGCGGCCCGAGATCACGTTCAGTTCCGCCTCGAATCCTTTGAGATCCAGCTGGCAGACCACGCTGTGATGTCCCTGCTTGATCAGGAACATGCGGGAGCCGGGCTCGAGCTGCTGTTTGACGAGCTTGAATTCGCGCTCGGTGAGGCCGAAGCCGCGGGTATATTCGTCCGCGCTGGCATCAGCGTTGGGAAAGAAAATCTTGGTCGGCGTCTGTTCGATGATCGTGCGGCTGATCGGGCTGTCGAGCACGTCACTGGCGCTCTGGGTCGCCAGACACATCACGCCGTTGAGCTTGCGCCAGGTCTTCGGCCCGTCCTTGGCAAAGCTCTCGAAGGCTGGATCGGCCAGCAGGCGCCAGAATTCGTCCATCCAGCAGACCAGCTTGCGGCCATCGAGCAGCTCCCGCACCAGGTGGAACAGGTACAAAGTCACCGGCGCGCGCGTCACTTCGTGCTCCAGAAATTCCGTGACATCGAAGCCGACCGTCGATCGTCGCGCGAGCCGGGCCACGACCGAGTCCTCGGGGTTGTCGAATACCCAGGCGTAATCACCGCGCGTCGATGCGCACCAGCGGCACAATCGTGCGTACATGCCTTCCGCATCGGTCGGGTCGAGGAACTCGATCAGGCGCGATAGACGGCGGACACGGCGATCGAGCGCTAGTGTGCCGTGCAGGGCCTGCTCGAGATCCGACTGCTGTCGCACGGTGGGCGTCGAGGCAGTTGTCGTCCGCACGAGGCTATGCAACCAGAGCTTGAGGAACTCGACGTGCCGCGACGTCGTCGGCAGCTGCAGCGGATTAAATCCCGTGGGCATGCCACTGCGCAGCGGCAGATACTCACCATCCAGCGCACGCACTAGGATCTCGAGACCGCGATCCTTATCGAATATGACCTGTGTGGCGCCGTGCCGGTCGAGCATCGCCACCATGAAGCCGATGAACACGGTCTTCCCTGACCCAGTGGGACCGCAGATGAAGGTATGGCCCGTGTCCTTGCGGCTGCCGCCATCCGGATCGTGTGGGTCGCTGGCGTGCAGTGAGAAATAGTATGGCGAGCGCGCGCTGCTCATGAATAGAGTCAACGCCTCGCCCCAATGATTTCCGCTGGCGCGGCCGGCCGGATAATTGTGGAAGGCAGACATGGCCGCGAAATTGCGCGACGTGATCGGCGCCTTGCGCGGCCGCATCGGAAAGTTGCCTGGCAATTGCGCCCAGAAGGCGGCTTCCAGTGCCA
>DASYNV010000353.1:0-7482 GCA_036008365.1 Steroidobacteraceae bacterium
CAACCGAGCGTCCAGGGCACGCGATGCCACGCGACACCGACGCCGTGCTGAAATTCGGCGTTATATTGCGGATGGATCTGCGCACCCCACTCGACGGTCTTGCGCACGCGCTCCTCGGGCGGCATGGCCGAGATCTGGAACGCATTGGCACCGAAGGTGTAGGCGCCGAGCAGCACGCCCGGCCCATCGTCGAAGTAGCGCGCGCTCGGATAGCCGATCAGTGCATTCGGCAGATCGGTGAAGGTGATGCCGCCGTAGATCGACTCGTCCTGTTCCCAGAAGCGGCGCTTGAACTGCAGCCCGACTTTGATGGCGGCCTCATAGGAGAGGGCGTCGACTGCGCTCTTCAAGGGCGCACCGACCTGCAGCGGAATCTGTCCCAGGATCGATGCCGGAATGGTGCAGATGCACCATTGCGCGCTCGCCGTCTGCATCGCCCCACCGCGCTTGGTATCCTGGTAGGCGACCGTGACGCCGTTGGCATCCTGCTTAATCTCGGTGACCTTGGCGTTGTAGCGGATCAGTCCATCGAGCTCGCGGCCAAAGGCCTTGCCGATCATTCCCATGCCGCCCACGGGCTGGAAGATCACGCTCTGAAAGTCGTAGTAGTGGCCGGCTGCAATCGCGGTCCAGAGCCTGGAGTGCAGCAGCTCGGACAGCGCCATCGGCTCCGAGGGTATCGGTACCGAGGTCGTGCCGCCGCCCGGGTCCGAGTCCCAGCCGCGCCGCTCGCTCGCGAGCAGGCCTTTGCTGTATTGGTAGCTCTGGTCGAGCCCGCCCCACCCACGCATCGCCTCGAGCAGCACTTCCCGGTCTTCACGCGTCACGGCCTGATCGAGCGCGTTCTGCCGCACGCACTTGGAGAGCAGCTCGGCGATGTGACCATTGAAATCCGCCTGCACTTCTCGATAGCGCCGCGGCTTGCCGCCGAAGGCCACGGGGCTCTGCACGAACGCGGCATAGTTCACCTGCGTGAAGGGCTCGAGCGCCACCTTCAGCCGCTTGCAGTAGTGCAGCAGCGCCAGGTGATGATGCGGGATGCGCCAGGGACCGGGATTGAGATACAGCCCCTCGGCGAACTGCACCTTCTGCGTGAACCCGCCCATCTCGGTGTAGCTATCCCCGCCATAGAGCGACCAGTTGCGCCCGCCCGGCCGATCGTTGTACTCGAGAATCTGCACGCGATAGCCGGCCTGGCGAAGCTCGTAGGCGGCCGACATCCCGGCCATCCCGGCACCGAGAATCAGCACCGAGGCGCCTTTGACATCCCCGGAGAGCGCCATCGCACCGGTGAAGCCGGACTCTCCGGCGTAGCCGAGCTCGCTCATCGCCTGGTACATGACCGCCCCGCCGGCCACGGCGCCAATCATTCGGAACAACGCGCGCCGGTTCATGGGCGCGGAAGGCTCATCGGGCATGCTGCTGTTTTCCTTATACGGCGGACGCACACCTTACTATGGGCTTGGCGCCGCCTTCCACACATTGTTGGCGCGATCCTTGTCCGGCAGCACGTGGTCGGGATCGACAGTCACGGCGGTGACCGGTTCCGTGCTGTCGAGCTTGACGCTCACGCTCGTGCTCTTGATCCAGCTCTCGGCGGCCAGCGTCATGCGCCGACTGCTGCCGTCCTGGAACGTCACCTCGATCACGGCGGGCATCACCATCGGGTCGAGATTGCTCACGCTGATCAGCGCGCCATGATGCCAATCATCGTCGACCGGCCGCGCGCCGTCGGTTGCCAGATCCAGCGTCCAGTTGTTGAAATACCAGCCGCGCCAGAACCACGACAGATCCTCGCCGCCTGCGCTCTCCATGGCACGAAAGAAATCCGACGGCGATGGATGGCGGAAGGTCCAGTCGCGAATGAATTTGCGAAACGCCCAATCGAACCGCTCCGGCCCCAGGATCTGCTCGCGCAGCAGCACCAGCCCCAACGCCGACTTGAAGTAGGTGACCGGGTGGCGATAGCTCTCGCGCACCTGATCGGCGCGAGTGAGCATGATGGGTGCGGCCCGGTCGGCCAGCACGGACTGGATTTCATCGACCGGATTGCCGCCGCCCGGCGCGTACTCCGGATCGCGCTTTGGTCCGTAGATGCCGTGCTGGAAGTCGTCGGACTGGTACACGTCGATGAAGGTGTTGAAGCCCTCGTCCATCCATTGGTCACGCCGCTCGTTGAAGCCGACCATCATCGGAAACCAGCAGTGTCCGATCTCATGCGCCGTGATCCAGAACAGGAGCGGACCGGCGTCCTTGACGCCGTCGAAGATCATGGCCGGATATTCCATGCCATCGACCGGTCCTGCGACCGCGACCGCAGCCGGATAGGCGTACGGCGCCCAACGCCGGGAGAAATTCTGCACGGCGTCGCGCAGATACTCGGTGGTGCGGCCCCAACCTTCAGGTCCCGCACTTTCCATCGGATAGAACGACATGGCCAACGATTCGTGGTCCGCCGGCAGCGGGATGCGCGCAGCATCCCAAATGAATGCGCGCGAAGCGGAGAAGGCGACATCGCGCGTGTTGTGCATGCGATAGTGCCAGGTCAGCGTGCCGTGATTGACCGGCCGACTGCCGGGATCATTCACTTCTTCGGCGCTTCGGATCATGACCGTCCGATCGCTGTGGCGTGCCTGCTCGAGGCGCGCCCGTTCGCGCGCAGTCAGCACTTCCGCGGGATTCTGCAGCTCGCCCGACCCCGCGACCAGCATGTCCCAGGGCACGGTCACGAAATAATCGAAGTCGCCGTATTCGAGGTAGAACTCCGAGCCCAGATACGGCAGCGTGTCCCAGCCGTGCAGGTCGTCGAACACCGCCATGCGCGGATACCACTGGGCGATGTCGTAGATCTCGCCGTTGCGGCTGGCGGCGTACGCCGTGCGGCCGCCGAATTCTCCGGGGATCGTGTAATGGTAATGGACCCGCAGCTTGAGTCGCCCGCCATGCGGCGCGAGTGCTGCGCCCAGCCGTATCTGCAGCCGCGTGTCGGTCACGACCGTATCGGCGCGCTGAGCTGCGCCCCGCTGCTCGACCTCGACCGAGTCGAGCACGAATCCATCGGTAAATGATTTGAGCGTATGCCCGCTGGCGTAGCGGGCGCGCGCATCGTTGCGATAGATATTCTGATCCAGCTGCATCCAGAGGCTGTCGAGCGCGCTTGGACTGTTGTTGGTGTAGGTGATGACTTCAGTGGCGGCGAGCGCATGACTCGACGGATCGATGCTGGCGCGAATCTGATAGTCGGTGCGATTCTGCCAGTAGCTTGGGCCCGGCGTGCCGTCGGCCGAGCGAAATGCATTGACGGGGTTGGGCAGCGTCAATGGCGCGAAGGTCGTGAGCGGATCGTAGCTCGGCTTCGTCCCCGATGACGGCTTCGTTGCCGGCGCAGTCGCCGCGTCCGCAGTTGGCACGGGGCTCGTGGCGGATGCGCTGCTCGGGCGCGATTGCGGTTGGCTGCAGCCGATCGCACCGCCGAGCGAGCAGGCCAATACGGCCATCAGGCATCGATTCATTGCCGCGATTTTCACCGATCCTCCTGCCGGCTGCACGATGAAACTTCGGTGTCCTCGAGACGGCGCCGGACAGTGTTATCGTTGCGAAAATGATGCACGTGAAATCGACTCGACGGTGGTGCTGCTCGGCACTGTGTGCGCTGGCCGCGGCCGCCGGTGTGGATCAGGCTCTCGCGCAGGCGCAGCAGGCAGCCGCTGCGCCGCTGGCCTGCGGACAAAGCACGCTCACGTTGCCGGCGGGCTTCTGTGCCACGATTTTCGCGGACGATGTCGGTCATGCCCGCGATCTTGCAGTGGGCAGCGATGGTGCCGTGTACGTCAATACCTGGAGCGGGGTTTACTACGCCGGCAGTCCGACTCACGCGGGCGGCTTTCTGGTGGCCCTCAAGGACTCGAAGGGTACGGGCGTGGCCGACATGCGGCAGCGCTTCGGCGAAACGGTGCAGAGCGGTGGACACGGCGGCACTGGCATCGCCGTATTCGAGGGCTCTGTCTATGCCGAGAGCAACGATCGCATCGTTCGCTATGCGCTGACTCCGGGCTCGCTGGCGCCGAAGGGCAACGCCGAGACCATCGTCTCGGGTCTGCCGCTGACGGGCGATCACCCGATGCATCCGTTCGTGATCGACAGCGACGGCGCGCTGTACGTGGATGTCGCCTCCGCGACCAACGCCTGCCAGATAAAGAATCGGACTCTGAAGTCACCTGGCATTCGGCCGTGCGAGGAGCTCAAGACGCGCGGCGGGATCTGGCGCTACGACGCGCGTCGAGCCAACCAGGTGTTCTCGCCGGCGCAGCGTTACGCGACCGGTCTGCGCAACGCCGAGGGCATGGCCGTGGATCCGGACACGCATGCCATATTCGTGACCCAGCACGGCCGCGATCAGTTGCACAACAATTGGCCGGATCTGTACCTGCCCGAACAGGAAGCGACACTGCCCGCGGAGGAACTGCTGCGCCTGCAATCGGGCGGTGACTACGGCTGGCCGGAATGCTACTTCGATGCCGGACAGCGCCAACTCGTGCTGGCGCCCGAATACGGCGGCGATGGCGGCAAGACGGTCGGCGAGTGCGCGAACAGACTCGAGCCGGTCGCGTACTACCCGGCCCATTGGGCACCGAATGCGCTGCTGCTTTACACCGCCGGGCAGTTTCCGGCGCGCTATCGCGGCGGCGCATTCATCGCCTTCCACGGTTCCTGGGACCGCGCACCCTATGCACAGGGCGGTTACAACGTAGTGTTCCAGCCGCTGAGCGACGGTGAGTCCAGCGGGCCATGCGAGATCTTCGCCGACGGCTTTGCGGGCGCGATCAAGGATCCGGAACACGCGCAGCAGCGGCCGTCGGGACTGGCGCTGGGGCCGGATGGCGCACTCTACGTGTCGGACGACGTGCACGGCAGGATCTACCGCATCACTTACTCGCCCGGTCCCGCCGGTGGTGCGGGCGGCGCCGGGAGCACCGCCACGCCCTGTCCGAGTGCCGATGCCCCGGCCGGCCCGGTCGCGGCAATGAATGCCAAGCCACCCGAAGGCCTCGATCCCAACGCCGGTGCTGGTGTTGCGCTTCCGGTACCCAAGGGCGCAACGCGCGCGCAGGTGGCGCTGGGCAATCGGATCTATCACGGAGAAGTCGGCGGAGCGCCTTGCGCGGGCTGCCATGGTTCGGATGGCGGTGGCTCGCCGTTGGGTCCCTCGCTTAGGTCCCATCGATGGCTCTGGAGCGACGGCAGCTATGCGGGTATTCGCAACACGATCATGGCGGGCGTGCCCGATCCCAAGGAGTTTCGCAGCCCCATGCCCGCGATGGGCGGCGCGCAACTGTCGACGGCGCAAGTGCAGGCGGTCGCGGCCTATGTCTGGGGGCTGAGCCACGGCGTGACGATGAAGACGCACTGACCGCTGAGGATGGCGGTTGCTGCGGCACCGCAGCATCCACACGAGTAAGCCGTCGAACTGTGGGCTGAGCCACGGGATTGAGCGCAGGTTCCTGTCAAGATCTGCTCGCACCACCCTGCGTGCGCTGCTTCTCGAAGTGCGGCTCGATGGGTCTGCCCGATCTACACGCGCTGTTCTCGCCGCCGAGCGACCCCACCCTGCTGGTGATCGGCACCTATGATCCGCGATTGGTGGCGCTGTCGATTGCAGTCGCAATCTTCGCATCGGGCATGGCTCTGCGGCTCACGGCGCACGCTACGGCGCAGAAAAGCCGCGCATTGCGGACGGTCGCGCTGGTATCGGGCAGCCTGAGCCTCGGCGCCGGTGTCTGGGCCATGCACTTCATCGGCATGCTGGCCTTCAGCGTCTGCGCCGTCAGTTACGATCCCGCCATCACGCTCTGGTCATTGCTGCCGAGCATTGCTGCGTCGGCCCTGGCCCTGTGGCTGATCGGCCGGGGTGATATGCGGCCGCGGCAACTGGTCGGTGGCGGTATCGCGGTCGGTGCCGGCATCGGCGCGATGCACTACACCGGCATGGCGGCGATGCGCATGGCAGCCGTACTGCGGTACGACCCGGGCACTTTTGCGCTGTCGCTGGTGGTCGCCGTGGTGCTGGCGATGCTCGCCCTGTGGATTCGATTCGGGCTGCGGCGCTCGACCCTCGAGTGGGGCGATCGACGGCGCTCGGTCGTGAGTGCCATCGTCATGGGTCTCGCGATTGCCGGCATGCACTACACCGGCATGGCGGCGGCGCGTTTCGTCGGCCCCGTGACGCCGGGCACCACCACCAACGCCACGTTTCTGGCGCTGACAACCTCCGCGATCACCATCACTTTCACGCTGCTGGTCATGGTGACCAATGGCGCACTGCGTAATCGCGACATGGTCCGCCGCCTGCGCGAGCGCGAAGCGCAGTGGCGGACGCTGGTATACACCGCGGCCGACGGCGTCATCATATTCGCGACCAGCGGCACGATCGGAGAATGCAACACTTCGGCCGAGCAGATATTCGGGCGCTCGCGCCAGCAGATCATCGGTCAAGACATCCGTGCGCTGATCGCCGGTACCGGGGAACTGCGTACCGGTGAAGCCGTGGCGTTGCGCCCGGACGGCACCGTCTTGCCGATCCGCTTGGGCGTAGGGGCCCGCCGTCCGGAGCAAGGCGATCTGCTGGTGTGCTTCGTCACCGATATCAGCGAGCGCAAGGCGATGGAGCAGGCGCTGCGGGAGAGTGAGCATCAGCTGCGCTCGCTGATCGGCAACATTCCGGGTATCTCGTACCGATGCCTGATGCAGGATGACTTTCCGGCGGTCTTCATCAGCGATGCGGTCGAGCGGCTCACCGGCTATCCCGCGTCCGATTTTGTCGGTCCGGATTCCACACGCCGATTCATCGATCTGGTGCATCCGGACGATCGCGCCGCGCTGAAGCGGCAGGTCGAGGAAGCAGTCCGCGATTCGAAGCCCTATGTGCTCGAGTATCGGATCACGCATCGCGACGGCCGCGAGCGCTTCATGTGGGGCAGCGGCAGCCCGGTACAGGACAGTCACGGTCGTCAGCGCTACCTCGATGGCGTGATTCTCGATCTGACCGAGCGCCGGCAGATCGAGCAGGATCTGCGGGCTGCCAAGGAGCGTGCCGAACAGGCCGCGGCGGCGCGCGCGGCGTTCCTTGCGAACATGAGTCACGAGATTCGCACCCCGATGAATTCCATCATCGGCTTCTCGGAGGTGTTGCTGCTGAGTGAGATAACGCCCGAGCAGCGGCGTCATCTGACGACCGTCAGCGGCGCGGCTCGCTCGCTGCTGCGGCTGCTGAACGAGATACTCGATACCGCCAAGCTCGATAAGGGACTGGTCGAGCTCGAATTGCGCAATTTCGATCTGCTCGAGCTCGTGGATGAAGTCTCCTCGACCCTGGGGGCAAGCGCACGCGAGAAGGGTCTGGAGTTGCACATCCAATACCGCAGCGGACTGCCGCGCCGCTATCGCGGCGATGCAATGCGCATTCGCCAGGTGCTCACGAATCTG
>DASYNV010000354.1:0-6363 GCA_036008365.1 Steroidobacteraceae bacterium
GATCGTTTCGTTCTGCGCGGACGAGAGCGCGCGGATCGGTTTGGGCGAGAGATTGCGCTCGAGCGCCCGCGGAGCGACCTCGCCCTCGTAGGCGCGCTCGCCGCTCAGCAGTTCATACGTCAGGCATGCCACACTGTAGACATCATCGCGCGGGTCTGCATCCATGCCGAGAAACTGCTCGATCGAGGCGTAGTTGGGAGACAGCGCGCCCATGCGCCTCGGATTGAATTGGGTTTCGCGGCCGCTGGCCGAGCGCATCGGCACGGCGATACCGAAGTCCAGCACCTTTGGTGTGCCGTCCTCGGTCACAAAGATGTTGCTGGGCTTGATGTCCGAATGCACGATCCCCTGCGAGTGCGCGTACGTCAGGGCAGAGCACACTTTGTCGAGCAACGGCATGGCTGTCGCCAGCGACAGCGCTCCGGGCTGCGCTCGCAGTGACTGCTCCAGCGACTGCCCGCGCAGCAGCTCCATCGTCAGGTAGTAGCGGCCCTCCTTGTCGCGTCCAAAATAGAACACGCGCACGATGTTGGGATGATTGAGCGTCTGCGCGCGCCGCGCTTCGCGCTGCAGCGCCACCGACGCCTGCGGGTCGGTGACGGAATCGAGAATCAGCTTCAGCGCGACGTAGGGGTCCGGATCGTTCGCCTCCTGCATGAGCCGGTCGTGCGCGCGGTAAACCGCGCCCATGCCTCCGACGCCGAGGCGTGTTTCGAGCTCGTAGCGGTCGTCGATCAGCGAGGGCTCTTCGCCGATGGGACTGGTCGGCGCGGCGGTCTCGGCCGGAATCGCGCGCATCTTGGTCGCGGAGTCGATCACCGTATTCGGAGGCGGGTCGGTCGCAGAGCTCATGTCGGCACCGTCCTTGAATTCAGTCCTGACGCACCAGCAGCACCCGCTTGACCCAGCCTGTAGCGGAACTGCCCTGAACCTGTACGTAGCCGTTCTGCTCGGCGCCGATGACCACGAGCTGCTCGCCGCGGCCTAGGGTCGCCGTCGGCTTGGCATTGTCATCGGCGGCCGAAAGCATCCTGACGTTGGCGATCTTCGGCGTGACCACATCGCCCTCATTGAAGATCGCGCCGGCCGTAGTCACCGTACCGGCTTCCTGTTTCAGAGTGCCGACATTGCGCTGCAGGCTCGGATCGTTCATGACGACCTGCACGACCTTGTTGTAATTGTCGAGAAAGGCCGCGGCGATGATCTTGCCTTCATTGGAATTGCCGTAGCCCCCTACGCCACCGCCGGCACTGTTTCCGAGCAGCATGCCGCCCAGACGAAGATCGGCCTTGCGCGTACTGCCTTCGGCCGATGCCACCTGGACACCGCTGCGCGAGTCGGACACCAGCATGCTGGTCTGTGCTTCCTTGAATTTGATACCGCCGGCGACCGCGCCGAGCAGCGCGCCGTTGGATCCCGGGACCAGTCCGGCGAGGCCTGTACCGAGACCGCCCGCGTTGTTCTCCGAGAAGATCACGTTCGGTGTCAGGACGAAGTCCGCGCCCACCATCTGGCCACCGCCGATATTCGAATTCGAGCGCAGCTCACCGCTGCCGGAGAGCGCGCGTTCTTGCTTCATGTTCTGCATGGCGGCGCCACGCTCGACCACTATGAAGCAGTTCGATTGCTGGATCATCATGCGGATCAGGCTGGTCGGAGTGGAGAGGCTGTAGCGGCTGAGCGATTGCAGCGTTACATCCTGTGGTTCGACCACGGCGATGGCCCCCATGGGCTTGCTGCAGCGGTCCAGTCCGTCGGCCCCGATCGTGGCGCTGGTGCCGGCGGCGCCCTGGACCGGACTGCCGCCCTGACCGGCGTGATAGCCCGTGACGCCCTGCGCGATGGACGCGCCGCAGAGCGTTGTCATCACCAGACTGGCAAGGGCCGTGCGGATCGGACATGACTTCTTGTCGAACATCTCGCTCTCCCTACTGATTCGAGCTGACCCCTTCATTCTTGAGCGCCGCGAGGCCGCCGACGTTGACGCTCGTCACGGCTGCCTTGAGATCATCGATGCTGGGTGCACTGCCGGAGACGACCACCGAGAAGCGATCGGCGACCACGACGCCGTATTCACCGCTTTGCGTCTGCTTGTTCCACTTCTCGTGCACCAGCTGGCCGCCGCTCTTGTACGTCTTCTCGTAGCCCGAATCGTTCTCGCTTTCCTGCTCGACGCCGCCCCAGCCCGCGGCGAATCCGAGCAGTCCCTTGAGCGAGCCGGTATCGGTGATCTGGAGATTCAGATTGCGGTTGGCACCGTCCGAGTAAGTGGCTGTGGCCTTGGAGACCTGTACGCCCAGCGCCCCGTTGCGTTCCGCCGAGGCCTGGGTGCGATTGAGGCCATCGAGCGTATCGGGCAGAAACGGTTTGATGCGATCCGGTGGCAGCGACTCGACCTTGCCGTTGCCGCCGAGCGCGGCACCCACGAGCTGCCCCACGGCATTGGTCTGGGCATTGCTGTCGCCGGATTTCTGCGCGGCATCGACCTGCTTGGAGGCGGCCTGCAGGCGGTCGGCGTAGCTCTGCAGGGCGGCGCCTGCGCTGCCGTTGGCGAAAGCGCCGGCGGCGCCGCTATCGTGCGGCGCAAAGGTGCCGAGCCGGTTGTGGAGGCCGTAACCGTAGCCGCCTGTCACGGACCCCACCACCAGGCCGATCACGATGCTGACGACGATCGCGGCGATGACCGTGACCACGGTGTAGCCGAGCGATTTCTCGGGCGGGCACTTCATCGTGAAGGGCAGGCCGAGATTCAGCAGGTAAAGACCGTAGAACAGGCCGGCCAGCGACGAGATCAGCAGCAGCCCCGGAATCAGGCCAATGATCGATGCCACAAAACTCGCGGTGTAGGCGTAGGCCACGACTTTGAGTGCCTGCACGCGATTCTTCTCGCCGCGGAAGGTCGGCGCCAGCGCTTCGACGATCAGCGCCACCACGAACACGCCCGCGAGGGTCAGCACGTAGCTGGTGATCGCCGAGGTCAGGCCAGTGCCGAAGCCGACGCGCCACGCGCCCATGAACGGGATCGACTCGCCGATCAGGCTCATTCTGATGAAATGCACCAGCGCTGGGATGGCGGCCATGACCAGCACGTAGTGGGTGAAGATGCCGCCGACGGTCTCGGGTTCCGCCGCAATGACCGGCCATTCCGTGCGCGGTGTCAGCAGGATGGCTTTGGCTCGGGCAATTATTTTATTTATGTCCACGATGGCTCCCTGAGGTTGAGGAATTTGTTATTCGCGATGGTCGATCTGAACCACACCGAGACCGCGGTGCGGCGTTGCGCTGAGCGGCCCCTTGCCCGCGGCGTCGATGCTACTTCTCGATCTGGATGTCCTTGATGTCGCCGCAGCTGGCTCCGAGCCACTTGCCGTGGATGGTTCTGTTGATGCTCATGGTCTTGCCATCGTTGGTACGTTCCATGTGCACGCTGCCGCTGACGCTTTCTGAGCCGCTGAGCTGAAAATGTTCGTCGAGCAGTGTGCTGCCATTGTCTTCCGCGCACTTGTCGGTGAATTCCAGCTCGCTGCCGGAGTTGGTAACGATTTTCCTTTCGCACTTGCGAGCATCGTGCTGATCGACGTCCAGGCCGCGCGCGATTTTCTCCGGCGTCAGGCAGTGCTTGGAGAGTTTCGGTTTGGCGGCCTCGGCCATGGTGCTCTGCAGGGCGGCTTCGACCCGCGCGCGCTGCTCCGGCGTGAGGCGCGATAGTCGTTCATCAGATAGCGGCGGCGCGCCGTTGATCTGGCTCTCGCTGGCGATTTCCCATAATCCGAGTTTGATATTGAGCTTGACCGGCTCGGCGGCGCCGGCAAGCAGCGCCGTTGCGAGAGCCGCGACGAGCGTACCCGCGAATTTCCAGTCCGTTGGCTGCATGGCGCGTCTCGATGGCTGGACGAGAACGGCAGCGATCTTAAGGCCGCGCCCACCGCGCGGCAACCTCGTGAGCCGGCTGGCGCGCGCCGCTAAATATGGCCAGCACATATAAAACAAAGGTTTAGAAACAGGCATGGGATAATGGCCAGCGAGGGAGGGCAAATCGGCATGCTGGGCGAGGCAGGGTCCATCGAAGTGGCTGGACGCTTGGGGCTGGCCTTGTGCATGGCCATCTTCCTTGGATTGGCGTTCGAAGGTATCTACAAACTCGATCAACGCGCTAATCCCGGCGGCATCCGCAGCTTTCCCATGCTGACGACGATCGGGGCGGTGCTGTTTCTGCTCCAGCCTGTGTCGCTGCTGCCGTTCGGGATTGGCCTGGGCGCGGTAGCGATCTGGCAACACGCGCACCTGCGCAGCACCCCGGTCGACTCCGGGCGGCAGTCCAGCCTCATGATCCCGACCGCCAGTGTGCTGGCATATGCGCTCGGGCCGGTCGCCTTGACGCAGCCCGCTTGGGTGGTAGTGGCCTCCGCGGTGACGGCGGTGCTGCTGATCGAGAGTCGCGAGGCGCTGCATCGGCTGGTGCGCGAGATCGCGCCCACCGAGATCTTCACGCTCGGGAAATTCCTGATTCTGATCGGCGTCATACTGCCGCTGGTGCCGCGGCATCCGATCGTTGCCTGGTCGCCGATCACGCCGTTTCAGGTTTGGCTGGCCCTGGTTGCGACTTCGACGCTGTCCTATGCGAGCTATCTGCTGCAGACCTACCTGCCCAAGCGATCCAATGCGTTGCTGCCTGCGGTCCTCGGCGGTCTGTACTCCTCGACCGTGACCACCGTGGCACTGGCACGCCAGCAGGCGGCGGCCGGCGGAACGCGCCGGGATTTCTCGGTGGGCATCGTGATCGCCACGGTCATCATGTATCTGCGCATCGGTGTCATCGTGGCTGTGTTCGATTGGTCGCTGGCGCTGTTGCTGCTGCCGGCGCTGATCGCCCTGGCGTTGCTTGGGCTCGCGATCGCGCTGTACGACTGGCGGCACATCAGGGGATCGGCGGACGCGCCGGTGGGCCAGTTGCCGGCGGTCAATCCACTGCAGCTTGCGACCGCGCTGAGTTTCGCGGCCATGTTCGTCGTGATCGCGCTGCTGTCGAACTGGGTGCGCACGGGATTCGGACAGCGTGGCGTGTTCGCGCTCGCGGCCATCACCGGCGCTGCGGATATCGACCCGTTCGTGCTGAGCCTGGCGCAGGGTGGTGTCACGGCGATGCCGGTCGGTGCGCTCTGCGCAGCCATCCTGTTCGCGGCGTCCTCCAACAATGCGCTCAAGGCCGTGTACGCGATCAGCTTTGGTGACCTGCGATCCTGCCGCCGATCGGCCACGGAATTGCTGCTGCTGGGACTCGCAGGCATCGCGGCGGCGTTCGGCTATCTTTACCACGCTTAGAGCTGGGACCTGCCGGTGACCACGACCACTCTGTGCCTGATCCTGTTCGCCTTCACGCTCACTCTGCTCGGCATCGGGGCGTGGGTCCTGGCCCGCAAGCTGCGACGGCTGCGATCGATGCTGCGGCGTCAGGAGCGGCACGTCTGGGAATCGCACAATATCTTTCGCGTTCTCGCGGGCGGTGCGTCGTTGCCGCTGCCGGGCGGATGGGCCGCGTCCACCGACCTGCTCGGCGAAGTGCTGCGTGCCGTGGCGACGCGCCGCTCGCAGCGCGTGGTCGAACTCGGTTCCGGACTGTCGACGCTGGTGATTGCGGCGGCGCTGCGCAGCAACGGCGCCGGTCACCTGGTGTCGATCGATGCCGACGAGAACTATGCGGCACTGACGCGCGAGCAGTTGCAGCGCCAGGGATTGAGCGAGTGGGCCGAGGTGCGCATCGCGCCGCTTAAGGATGTGAGCGTGGAGGGGCAGACGCGGCCCTGGTACGACACCGCGGTGCTCGCCGATCTGACGCACATCGATCTGCTGCTGATCGACGGGCCGCCGACTTTTCTGCGCGCGGACATCCGCTACCCGGCACTGCCATTCTTCTGGGATCGGTTGAGCGCGGGCGCGATCGTGCTGCTCGATGACGCAGCACGATCCGCGGAACAGGCAATGTCCGAAGCCTGGCGGCGGCAATATCCGCAAGCCCAATTCGAATATCTGCGGCTCGAGAAGGGCGCACTGCGTGTGCGCAAGCCGCACTAGCCGCCCGCACCTCACGTCGCCGCGCGCTGCACCAGCCAGACCATGGCCAGCAGCGCGATTGCGGACGAACCCCACGGCATGACGGCACGCCGATAGAACACCGTCGAGCGCAGCAGGTACGCGAGCGGCATGATCGCCAGCACGACCGCGAGCTGGCCGGCCTCGACACCCAGATTGAATGCGACCAGGGACACGAGGCGCGCCCCTCGAGCCAACCCCATCTCGGCCAGTACCGACGCAAAGCCGAAGCCGTGCAACAGGCCGAATGCGAACGCGATCCGCCAACGTCCC
>DASYNV010000355.1:0-2881 GCA_036008365.1 Steroidobacteraceae bacterium
AACCTCAAGATGCGGCGCACGCGGACGCCGCGAAAGCCAGACTCGCGGCGGTGCGCGCGCGAATCGCCGAGCTGACGAATCGCATCGGTGCCGAGCTCAGGCAGCGCGACGCCTTGAGCGCGCGCGTTCGCGAAGCCGAACTCGTGATTGCCGCGAAGCGACAACGTCTGGAACAGTTGCGCGCGGCCGAACTTGCCGCGGAGCGGCGCCGAGTGGAATTGCGAGCCGAGCAATCGCGCGTGCAAAACATGCTGCAGGCGGAGCAGTCGACGCTGGCGGCGCAGCTGCGCGAGGCGTACATGCTCGGCCGTCAGGATGAACTCAAGCTGCTCTTGAATCAAAGCGATCCCGCCGGCCTCGGCCGCGCTCTCGCCTACTACGGCTATTTTGCACAGCAGCGCAGCGCCAAGATCGAATCCATCAGAACCGAGGAGACCCGGCTGCAGCAGGTGGTCGCGCAGATCGAGCAACAGACCCAACAACTGCAGGTTCTGGAGGACGATGCGAATCGTGAAATCGCGGGCTTGCAGCGCGCGCGCGCCGAACGCAGCGAGGCGGTTGCCGCGCTGACAAAAAAATTGTCGAGCGGCAATCAGCAGCTCGGCGACTTGAAGCGCGAAGAGCAGGCGGTGGAGTCGCTGGTGGCGGAACTCGCACGGGTCATGCAGGACTTCCCGGTCGATGCCACGCAGAGCTTCGTCGCCATGCGCGGCCGCTTGCCCTGGCCGGTACAGGGACGCGTGAGCGCACGCTATAACGCAGCGCGGGACAGCAGCGCTGGCGGAGTGCGCTGGAACGGAGTGATGATCGATGCCGCGCGCGGCGCCAAGGTGCGGGCATCCTTCTTTGGCCGCGTGGTGTATGCCGATTGGCTGCAAGGTCTTGGACTGCTGCTCATCATCGGCCACAGCGGCGGCTACATGACGCTGTACGGACATGCCGAGGTCCTCTATAAGTCCGTCGGTGACTGGGTGGCGCCGGGCGATGTGATCGCCGCCTTGAACGATGGCGACGGCGCCGAGCCGCAGCTTTATTTCGAGATCCGCGAGGGCCGCAAAACCGTGGACCCGAAGGTCTGGCTCAGGTCGAACCCTTGAGCATGAACGCCGGCTGGCGGCGCGCCTTCTGCGCACGTATGCTGCGACATCTGATGATCAAGAAACCTGGCAATTTCCTAGTGCTGGCCATCGGCATCGCGATTGGCCTATCGCTGGGGCTGGCGCGCGGCGTCATGGCTGACAAGCCGACCCTCGGCGCCGATCTCCCCTGGCAAGACGCCCGCACGCTGGCCGAGGTGCTGGAGCGGGTGAAGCATGATTATGTGAATCCGGTGGACGACCATCAGCTGCTGCAGGCGGCGATTCGCGGCATGGTGTCCTCGCTCGATCCCTATTCAGCGTATCTCGACGGCGAGGACTATGACGAGGTCAAGATCAGCAGTTCCGGCCGGTATTCGGGCGTCGGCATCGAGATATCGATCGAGGATGAGCAGGTCGTGGTGATCGCGCCTTTCGATGGATCGCCTGCAGCGAAGGCGGGCATTCGCAGCGGCGATGTCATCGTGACGATCGACGGCATCGCCGTGAATACCGGCGCCTTGGCGGACACGATAGGGCGAATGCGCGGCCCGGAGGGGACGACTGTCAAGATCGGCATCATGCGCGCCGGCGTCGCGGAGCCGATGTTATTCACATTGAAGCGCTCGCGAGTCGATTTGCACAGCGTGCGGGCGGAATTGATCGAGTCCGGCTTCGGCTATGTGCGGATTTCGCAGTTCAGCGAAACCACCGGCGACGAATTGGGTGTGGTGCTCAAAGATCTGCGCAAGCGCAACGGCGCGGAGCTCAAGGGCTTGGTGCTCGACATGCGCGACAACCCGGGCGGCGTGCTGGAGGCGGCAGTCGCGGTAGCCGATGCGTTCCTTGATAGCGGCGTCATCGTTACGGCGAAAGGACGCACTCCCGATTCCAAATTCGAGATGGACGCGACGCCCGGAGACGCGCTGAACGGCGCGCCGATCGTGGTGCTGGTCGATGGCGGCACGGCCTCGGCGGCGGAGATCGTCGCCGGCGCGCTCCAGGATCAGCATCGCGCCAAGCTCATGGGGCGCACGACATTCGGCAAGGGATCGGTGCAGACAATAGTGCCGCTTGCCGACGATCGCGCGGTCAAGCTCACCACTTCGCTGTATTACACCCCGTCCGGCGCATCCATCAATCATCGCGGCATTGCACCCGACATCGAGCTGCCGCGCGATCCGACACCTCCGGCGGCGCCGACCCCCGAGACGGCGCCTCTGCTGCAGCGTGACGCCGAGGTCAGGCGCGCCCTCGAGGAACTGAAGGCGTCACCGAATCCGCACGCGCGGCCGGTCACCACCGCGGCCCAAGCCGGGTAAGCCCTTGCGCAGCACGCGGTCCATCGAGATATTGTGTCTGGTGCTGGCGGCGCTGGTGCTGATTTGGTCTCGGGTGCTGGTCAGCCAATTTTGGCCGGTTCTCGGCCTGCTCGCTGCGTTCGCCGCCGCCATCGTGGTATTTCGAGCGCGCCGTTTCCTTCCGGGACGCACCCGCACCAAACTGCTGATCGAATCTTGGTCGATGCTGCTGTTCATCACCGGGGTGTTGTGGTTCACGGGCAAGGGCGCCAGCCCGCTGTTGAACCTATATCTGCTGCCCATCATATTGAGCGCGCTCACCCTGGGGCGCTTGGTCACTCTGCTGCAAGTGGCCGCCATTGCACTGTGCCATTTCCTGCTCGCGCTCGCGACGCCCGGTGTCGAGGTGGTCTCGTTGTTGTACGCCAGCCAGGTAGTCGGGCAGCTCGCGCCGTTTCTGCTGGTCGCGTATTTGACCACGACATTGTCGGCGGACATCACCGA
>DASYNV010000356.1:0-12953 GCA_036008365.1 Steroidobacteraceae bacterium
GCTGCCGAAGATGGCCGAGCCGGCGACGAACATATCGGCACCGGCTTGGGCGGCCGCGGCAATATTGTCGACCTTGATGCCGCCGTCGACTTCCACGCGCACCTCCCGCCCGCTGGCGGCAACGCGCCGCCGCACCTCGGCGATCTTAGGCAAAGCGCCCGGGATGAACTTCTGTCCACCGAATCCCGGGTTCACCGACATCAGCAGAACCAGGTCGAGCTGCTCGAGCGTGTAATCGAGCCAATCGAGCGGCGTCGCGGGATTGAACACCAGCCCCGGCTGGCAGCCGTGCTCGCGGATCAGTGCGATCGTGCGATCGATGTGCTCGCTGGCCTCGGGATGGAAGCTGATGTAGGTAGCGCCGGCAGCGGCAAAATCGGGCACGATCCGATCGACCGGCCGCACCATCAGGTGCACATCGATCGGCGCCTGGATGCCGTAGTTTCGCAGCGCCTCGCACACCACCGGCCCGATCGTGAGGTTCGGCACGTAGTGGTTGTCCATGACATCGAAATGGACCACGTCGGCGCCGGCGGCGATCACCGCTTCGACCTCGGCACCGAGGCGCGCGAAGTCGGCCGACAGAATCGAGGGCGCAATCCACTGCATGCAAATCAGTCTAGCGCATGCCGCGGCGGGCGCGAATCGCCTCGTAGGCGGCCTGAATCTGCTGCGTGCGCTCCTTGGCGCGCTCGAGCATCGACTCCGGCAAGCCGTTCGCCTTGAGCTTGTCGGGGTGATGGCGGCTCATCTGCCGACGATACGCTTTGACGAGCTGCTCGTCGGTCATCGCCGCTGTGGCTTCGAGCACGCTGTACGCCTGCGCCAGGCGCTCCTCGCTGCTCGCGAAGCCGCCGCCAGGCCCGCCGGCGTCGGCACCGCCCGCGCTGCCCGCGCGCGCGCCGGCGGATCTGTGGCTCCAGCGCAGGATGCTCTCGAGCCGCGCGAATTGCGCCGGACCGAGTCCGAGCAGCAGTGCCACGCGCCGCAGCCGCGCGCGCGGCAGCTCTGACAGGCCATCACCTGCGAGAGCAGCCTGCAGCTGAATCTCGACGAAGAAATTCGCCAGATCCGGATACGGTGCGATCGCCGCGCGCAGCTGCTGCAGTGCCGGGTCGAGCGCAAACTCCGGCTGCTTGCCCTCGTTGAAGTAACCCATGGCCGAGAGCATCTGCGCCTGATTCAGGTGCAGCGCGTGCATGACCGCGCGCGCCGAGGCGATCTCCTGCTCGGACACGCGTCCGTCGGCCTTGGCGATGTGGCCCATGACCCGGAAGGTGGTTGGAAAGAACAGCGCATTGACCTGTGCCGGGTCGGCGCCGCCGCCGAACAGCGCGCCCACGCCCGCACCGGCATCGAACTGATGTCCGATCAACGCGCCCAGCACCGCGCCCCATGGGCCCAAGGTCGCCAGGCCCAGTACCCCGCCGATGACTTTTCCAGCCCAGTTCATGGATAAAATTGTGCTCGTGCTTGACCCTGGTGCAGCCGGAGCGGCAAGATGCGCGCCCTTCAACGCGCCAGGTATGGTAGCAAGCCTTGGCTACGAAACCCGCTAGGCCCGACGAGCGCACCGTCTTCGAGACGGACCTGAAAGGCCTGCAACGGATCAATCGCGGCAAGGTGCGCGACATCTACGCGCTCGACGCCAGGCGGCTGCTGATCGTGACCACCGACCGGCTGTCGGCATTCGACGTGGTGCTGCCCGATCCGATTCCCGGCAAGGGCCACGTGCTCGATGAGATCTCACGCTTCTGGTTTGCGCGCACCCGGACGATCATTCCGAATCATTTGACCGGCGAGCCGCTCGAGAGTGCCGTGCGCGACGCTGGCGATCTGGGGTTGCTGCAGGGGCGGGCCGTGATCGTGCATCGCCTGCAGGCCCTGCCGCTCGAAGCAGTGGTGCGAGGCTATCTGATCGGCTCCGGCTGGAAGGACTATCAGAGCAGCGGCAGCGTCTGCGGCATCGCACTGCCCGCCGGGTTGAAGCAGGCACAGGCGTTGCCCGAACCGATCTTCACCCCCGCAACCAAGGCCGCGCCCGGTGAGCACGATCACAACATCCCGTTCGATGAGGCTGCGCAACGGATCGGGGCGCCGTTGGCCGAGGCCGTACGCAGCGCGTCGCTGGCACTGTATCGCTTCGCGGCCGCGCATGCGCGCGCACGCGGCATCATCATCGCCGACACCAAATTCGAATTCGGCATCGATGCCAACGGCGGGCTGACGCTGATCGATGAAGTGCTCACGCCCGATTCCTCACGCTTCTGGCCGGCCGACACCTGGCGCGTGGGCTCGAGCCCGCCGTCGTTCGACAAGCAATTCGTGCGCGACTACCTGGAGATGCTCGACTGGAACAAACGCGCGCCGGCACCGCACCTGCCGGCCGATGTGATCGCGCGCACCAGCGAGAAATACCGTGAGGCGCTGCGGCGCTTGACGGTGGAGGACGGCGCCAGCGCCGCGCGCGGCCCTTGAGCGCGCTGCTGCCGTCATTGCCGCGGCAGCCGTTGCGGCGACCGCACCGGCGCTTGCGCAGCGCCTGGCGCTGGCTGCGAACGCTGCCCGATCGGTGGCTGTTCGGGGCCGCCTCGCAGAGTCACGGCACCACGGCCGTGCTGCTGCGGGCGGCACGCTATCCGTTCGCGCTGTTGCGCGATCTCGCCGGCGGCCAGCTCAACCTGCACGCGATGGGACTCGTCTATGCGAGTCTGCTGTCGATCGTCCCGCTCGTGGCTCTGAGTTTCGGCATTCTCAAGGCCTTCGAGGCCGAGGACGTGCTGCGGCCGCTGGTGCGCGAGTTCTTCAGCCCGATGGGGCGCGCAGCCGATCAGTTCACCGACCACGTCATGACCTTCGCCAGCCACGTGCACGGCGGGCTGGTCGGCTCGCTCGGATTCGGCCTGCTGGTTTGGACGCTCATGGGCACCATGCGCAAGATCGAGGACGGCTTCAATTTCGTATGGCATGTCGACGTGCCGCGCAGCTTCGCGCGCCGCAGCGCCGAGTACCTCACGCTGCTGCTGGCAATGCCGCTGCTGCTGGCGGCGGCGGCGGGCTTCGCGCGGCTGGCCGCGGACAGCCCGCTGCGCCTGATCGCCACGCTGCCGCTGCTCGATCGGCTGCAGGCGTGGTCGTTAAATCTGGCGCCGTACTTCCTGGCATGCGTGCTCATGACGACGCTCTACGTGGTCGTTCCAAACACCCGCGTGCGCCTGCGCCCGGCGCTGTACGGCGGCGTCACGGCCGGCATCCTGTGGGCAGCGGTCGGCCGGCTGTTCACGCTGTTCGTGCTGTATTCGGCCCGCCTCACGCTCGTGTATGCGGGCTTCGCGATCTTGATCGCGGCGCTGCTCTGGACCTACTTCGGCTGGACCATCCTGCTGCTCGGTGCACAGGTCTCGTTCTACGTGCAGAATCCCGGCTACCTGCGCGGCGGACCGCGCGAGCCGCGGCTTTCGGGTGCCGAAGCGGAGCGGCTGGCACTCGGGATCATGTATTTGATTGCCGAGCGCGCGCGCGACCAGGGCGCGCCGCACACGATCGCGAGCCTGTCGGAGCGGCTCGAGTTTCCAGGCAGCGCCGTGGCGCGCGCCTGCGCCGGGCTGACGGCGGCCGGCCTTCTGACTGGCAGCGATCAGACCCTGCAGTTGCGGCGCGATGCGGCGAACTTGCGCGTGCTGGAGATCTTGCGCGCGGCGCGCAGCCAGCGCAGCGGCGTGCTGCGCCGCGCGGCCGCAACCCCGGCGGCGGTCGAGGCCTTCTGCAGCGAATTTGATTCCGGTTGCGAGCAGCGTTTCGGCGCCGCCGCCTTGAGCGATCTGCTCGAGCCGCGCCGCTGACCCCGGCCGCTGCGGCGCGCCCGAGCGCGGCGCTCACTCGCCGGCGATGGTCATTGCATCGAGCAGCATCGAGCCGGTGCGGATCGCGCCCTGTGAATCGACGTCGGTGCCCACCGCGACGATACCGCGCAGCATCTCGCGCAGGTTGCCCGCGATCGTAACCTCATGCACCGGAAAGCTGAGCTCGCCGCGCTCGACCCAGAAGCCGCTCGCACCGCGCGAGTAATCGCCGGTCACGCCATTGACGCCGGGGCCCATGAGCTCGGTGACGTACAGCCCGTCGCCCATGCGTTGCACGAGCTCATCGAAGCTGCCGCTGTGGTCGCCGGCCGCATCATCGGCCGTTACCAGCAGATTGTGGATGCCGCCGGCATTGCCGGTGGTCACAAGGCCGAGCTTGCGCGCCGAGTAGCTGCCGAGCACATAACCCTGCAGCACTCCACCTTGCACCAGCTCGCGATCACGCGTGGCCACGCCTTCGGCATCGAACGCACTGCTCGCAAGCCCCTGCGGCAGATGCGGCCGCTCGGCAATGCGCAGAAAGGATGGAAAGATCTGGCTGCCGGCGGCCTCGAGCAGGAAGGAAGTGCGCCGGTACTGGCTCGGACCGCGGATCGCGCCGACGAAATGACCGAACAGACCGCGAGCAAGCTCCGGTGCGAACAACACCGGCGCGCGCTGCGTCGGCAGCTTGCGCGCACCGAGGCGACGCAATGCGCGTTGCGCTGCCCGACGGCCGATCACTGCCGCCTCCTCGAGGGCCTGCGCGCGTCGCGCCACCGAGTACCAGTAGTCACGCTGCATGTCGTCGTCCGCCTGCGCCACCAGCGCGCAGCTCACGCTGTGGCTGGTGCTCGGCACGCCTTGCAGGAACCCATGGCTGTTGCCATAGACGCGCACGCCGCTGTGCGTGGTGACGGTGGCACCCTCGGAGTTGGTCAGGCGCGCATCGCTCGCGAGACCCGCGGCCTCGCACTCGCGCGCCAGCGTCACCGCCTGCTCCGGCGCCAGATCCCAGGGATGGTACAGATCCAGATCCTGCGGCTCGCGTGCCAGATTCTCCGGATCGGCGAGCCCGGCGTATTCATCGGACGCGGTGTGGCGGGCGATCGCGGCAGCTTTGCGGGCGATCTCGCGCACCGCTGCGGGCCGCAGGTCGGCGGTGCTGGCCGAGCCTTTGGCATGGCCGAAGTAAACGGTCAGCGACAGACCGCGGTCGCGGTGGTATTCGATGGTCTCGACTTCACCGAGACGCACGCTGACGGTCAGACCTCGCTGCAGGCTCGCGTCGGCCTCAGCATGGCTGGCGCCGCTGGCACGCGCCTGCTCGAGCGCGGCGGCCACCACGGCCTCGAGCTCGCTGATACGGGACGCATCGACCTGCTGCGACATCCATCATCCTTGCGCCGACGGCGGCGCCGGTGCTGTGCCATGATCGCGACGAATTGTATCGGATGAGCCGCATGAACCCAGCTGAAGAAGAACGGCCCAGCCGCTCCGCCCGCAAACGCAACGCCGAGGCGTTGCAACGCCTCGGCGAACGCCTGCTGGGGCTCAAGCCGCAGCAACTGCAGCGCTTCGATCTGCCGCCTGCGCTGCTCGAGGCCCTGCTCGAGACGCAGAAACTGCGCAGCCGCTCGGCGCACGCGCGCGCGCGGCAATACATCGGGCGGCTCATGCGCGGGCTCGATCCGCTGCCGATCGAGCGGACGTTCGCCGAGCATGCGCCCGAGCTCCGGGGCCGTGATGCTAAAATGCCGCGATGAAACCCCTGGTCGGCATCATCATGGGATCGTCTTCGGACTGGGAGACGATGCGCGCGGCCGCCGACAGTCTCGATAAGCTCGGGGTCGCCTACGAGACCCGCATCGTCTCGGCGCACCGTACACCGGACCTGCTGTTCGAATATGCGAGTACCGCCGCGGCCCGCGGGCTCGAAGTGCTGATCGCGGGCGCCGGCGGCGCGGCGCATCTGCCGGGCATGGCGGCGGCCAAGACCACACTGCCCGTGCTCGGCGTGCCGATGCAGACGCGCGCCTTCAACGGCCTGGACTCGCTGCTGTCGATCGTGCAGATGCCCGCCGGCGTGCCGGTTGCGACCTTTGCGATCGGCAGCGCCGGGGCCACCAATGCGGCGCTGTTCGCGGCCTCGATCCTGGCGCTGCGCCATCCGCAGATCGCCGAGGCACTGCAGCGCGCACGCCAAGCACAAACCGCGGCCGTGCTCGCGCATCCCGACCCACGCGTGGCCGGCTAGCCCATGACGATCGGCGTGGTCGGCGCCGGCCAGCTCGGAGCGATGCTCGCGCTCGCGGGCTATCCGCTTGGATTCGATTTCCTGTTTCTCGATCGCACCGAGCGCACGCCGGCTGGCCGCTTCGCGCCGGTAGTGACCGGGGATTTCGCCGACCAGGGGCTGCTGCGTCAGCTCGCCGAGCGCAGCGAGGTGATCAGCTTCGACTGGGAGAATATCTCGGTCGATGCGCTGCGCGCCGCCACCCGCTCGACGCGTACCCGCATCGCGCCACCACTGAAGGCGCTGGCCGCGGCGCAGGACCGTCTGACCGAGAAGCGCACTTTCGAGCGGCTTGCGATCGGCACCACGCGCTTCGCCGCGGTCGACTCGCTGAGTTCACTCGAGCGCGCCATCCGGCGCATCGGCGTTCCCGGCGTGCTCAAGACGCGACGTCTCGGGTACGACGGCAAGGGACAGTTCCTGCTGCGCTCAGCCGCGGACGCCGGGCGCGCCTGGGCTGAGCTCGGCAGCGTGCCGCTGATCTACGAGGAGTTCGTGCCGTTCGAATACGAAGTCTCGATCATCGGTGCGCGCGGCCGCCGCGGCGAGATCGTCATCTATCCGCTCAATCGCAACTACCATGCCGACGGCGTCCTGCGGCTGACGCTGGCACCGTGGCAGGCGCCGCGCCTGTTGCGGGCCGCCAGTGCGAGCCTCACGCGGGTGCTCGAACACTTCCGCTACGTGGGCGTGCTGGCAATCGAGTTCTTCGTGCATCGGGGTCGACTGATCGCCAACGAGATGGCCCCGCGCGTACACAACTCAGGGCACTGGACCATCGAGGGGACCCTGACCAGTCAATTCGAAAACCACGTCCGCGCCATCGCCGGCATGCCCTTGGGCAGCACCGCCGCCCGCGGCCATGCCGCCATGATCAACCTGATCGGGGCGATGCCCGCGCGCGAGTGGCTGCTGAGCGAGCCGGGGTTGCATCTGCACCATTATGGCAAGGAGCCGCGTCACGGACGAAAGCTAGGCCATTGCACCTTTGTGGAATCGAGCCCCGGACGTCGCAATATGCGCGCCAAGGCATTGTTGCAGCAGCTTTATCCGCTGCTGGCCATCAAGCCGTAGTATCCTTTCAGACAATGTATCTTGAGCTGTTCAAACTGCGGGAGCTGCCATTCCGGCTCAGCCCCGATCCGGAATTTCTTTATCTGAGTCAGGCGCACGCGCGCGCCAAAGCGTACATGGAGTCGACCGTGTGGTTCACGGACGGCTTCGTGGTGATTACCGGTGAAATCGGTTGCGGAAAGACCACACTGATCGCCACCTTTCTGCGCGAACTCGAGAAGGATGTGCTGGTCGCGCAGATCAATCAGACGCAGGTTTCGTCGAGCGAATTCCTGCAGTCGGTGCTCGTGGCTTTCGGCTTCAAGCCGTTCCGCATGAAAAAGGCCGAGCTGATCGCGACCCTCAACGACTTCCTGATCCAGCAGTTCGTCGCCGGCCGCAAGATCATGCTCGTGGTCGATGAGGCCCAGAACCTCTCCGAACGCGTGCTCGAGGAGATCAGGCTGCTCTCGGGCGTCGAGACCACCAAGGAGAAGGTGCTGCGCATCATCCTGGCGGGTCAACCCGAGCTCAACGACAAGCTCGACGCGCCCGAGCTCGAGCAGCTCACGCAACGGGTACGTTTACGCTTCCATCTGCCGGCGCTGTCGAGCGCCGAGATGCATGCCTACATCCTGCATCGGCTCGAGGTCGCCGGCTCGCAGGGCCGCGAGATCTTCGCGGCCGACACTTCAGATACCATCTACCGCTACACCGGCGGCGTGCCGCGGCTCATCAATACGTTGTGCGACACCGCGATGCTGTCTGCCTCGACGCGGGAGGAGGACCTGGTCACGCTCGACGACGTGCGCAACGCGATCAGCGAGCTGCATTGGGTCGAATACTCCTCGAGAACCGGCAGCCGGCTGATACGCGGCGATCCGGCCGGTGCGTCGTTGGTGGGGGGAGAAGACCAGTCGGCCGAAGGCGGGGTGGTCGGTGCCGATGGGACGCGCGGCGTAGCGCTGGCGCGCATCCTGCTCGCCACCGCCGGCCAGACCGTGAGCGAGCACGAGCTGTTTCCGGGCAGGCTCATCATCGGCCGCACGGCCGCCAACGATCTGCAGATCGACAGCCGCTTCGTCAGCCGGCACCACTGCCAGATCGTGACCACGCCGCAAAGCTGCGTGATCGAGGATCTCAACAGCACCAACGGCATCTACTTGCAATCCAAGCGCGTGCGCTACCACAACCTCAACGATGGCGACGTGGTCACCATCGGGCAGCACGAGCTGCTCTACATCGATGAGCGCGCGCGGCATCGTCACAATCCGGAGCACCACCACGCTTCCACGACGGTGCTGAACGATCGCTGAGCCGCGCGCGCCGCGGATTCGCGGCTTACCGCTGGCCCGTGCCGCCGACGGTAAGCCCGTCGATGCGCAGGGTCGGTTGACCGACACCCACCGGCACGCTCTGTCCTTCCTTGCCGCAGACGCCGATGCCCTCATCGAGCTTGAGGTCGTTGCCGATCATTGCGACCCGCAGCAGCACGTCAGGCCCATTGCCGACCAGCGTCGCGCCCTTGATCGGCGCGCCAATGCGCCCGTTCTCGATCAGGTACGCCTCACTGGCCGAGAACACGAACTTGCCCGAGGTGATATCGACCTGACCGCCGCCGAAATTCACGGCGTAGATCCCGCGCGCGACAGAGGCGATGATCTCGCCCGGATCGTACGGTCCGGGCCGCATGTAGGTATTGGTCATGCGCGGCATGGTCACGTGCGCGAAGGATTGGCGGCGGCCGTTGCCGGTCGATCGGCCGCCCATCAGGCGCGCGTTGAGCCGGTCCTGCATGTAGCCGCGTAGCACGCCGTCTTCGATCAGCGTCGTACACTGCGTCGGCGTGCCCTCATCGTCGATGTTGAGCGAGCCACGGCGCGCCGCCAGGGCGCCGTCGTCGACCACGGTGCAGCCCGGCGCCGCCACGCGCTCACCGATGCGGCCGCTGAATGCCGAAGTGCCCTTGCGATTGAAATCACCCTCGAGACCGTGGCCCACGGCCTCGTGCAGCAGCACGCCCGGCCAGCCCGGTCCGAGCACGACCGTCATGCTGCCTGCAGGCGCCGGCACGGCTTCGAGGTTCACGAGTGCCTGGCGTACGGCCTCGCGCGCCAGCGCCAGCGGCCGATCGTTGGCGACCAGCCGATCAAGCGTGTAGCGCCCGCCGCAGCCGGCATAGCCCTGCTCGCGTCGTCCGTTCTGCTCCACGATCACGGTGACGTTCATGCGCACCAGCGGCCGAACGTCGCCCGCCAGCACGCCGTCGCTCGATGCGATCAGCACCAGCTCGTGGACCGCGTGCACGCTCGCCATGACCTGCACCACGCGCGGGTCCATGCGCCGGGTCTCGCGGTCCACGCGTTCGAGCCAGGCAATCTTCTGCTCGTCGGCCATGCTCACGAGCGGATCATCCGGCATATACAACTGATGGCCGCCGACGGGCTGCCAGGCCTGAATGGCACCCTGACCGCTCTGCACGGCGATGGCACGCGCGGCGCGCGCGGCCTCTTCGAGCGCCGGCCGCATGATCTCGTCCGAATAGGCGAAGCCGGTCTTCTCCCCGGCCAGCGCGCGCACGCCGACACCCTGCTCGATGCTGGCGCTGCCCTCTTTGACGATCCCGTCCTCGAGCCCCCAGCTCTCCTCGCGCGAGAGTTGAAAATACAGGTCCGCTGAATCCACCGCGGCTCCGAGCACGAGGCCGAGCGCCTGCTCGACCATGCCGACATCGAGCCCAGCGGGCGCAAGCAGGCCATCGCGCGCGGCGCGCAAGGGATCGGTGGTGATCAGGGCGGACGTGTCGATCACGATGGATTCACATTACTCGATGCGACAGCGCCGGGAAATCGCGCCGGACCGTGCGCTGCGCCTCGAGGTCGAGCTCGGCGACGATGACGCCCTGGCCGCCGCTCAGGCGCGCGAGCACCACACCCCAGTAATCGACGATCATGCTGTCGCCATAGGTCTCGCGGCCGCTGGCGTGCTGTCCCCACTGCGCGGCCGCGACCACGAAGCTCAGGTTTTCGATGGCGCGCGCGCGCAGCAGCGTCTCCCAGTGCGCGCGACCGGTCGGCACCGTGAAAGCCGCCGGGACCGTAAACCACTGCGCGCCGGCGGCCGCCATCGGCCGATAGAGCTCTGGAAAGCGCATGTCATAACAGACCGACAGCCCGAGCAGTCCGGCCGGCGTCGGAACCAGTCCGAAACGCGAGCCCGGCGCGATGTGGGCCGACTCGCGATACTTCTCCTCGCGCCCCGGAATATCGACATCGAACAGGTGGATCTTGTCGTAGCGCGCAGCCCGCTGCCCGTGATCATCGTAGACCAAGCAGGCGGCTGCGACGCGCTCACCGGGTGTTTCCGCGATCGGAGTGCTGCCCGCCACGATCCAGAGCTCGAGCTCGCGCGCGCGGCGACTCAGAAAATCCTGCACCGGCCCGGCGCCGTCGCGCTCCGCGATCGCGCGCTTGTCGGCATCGCGCCGCCCCATGAACGAGAAATTCTCCGGCAGCAGCGCCACGCGCGCACCGGCCTCGGCCGCCTGCTCGAGCAATGTTCCGGCAGTCTCGAGATTGCCGGGCACGTCGGCCCCGGAGGTCATCTGCACGGCGGCGACCGTGACCGTATCGAGCGGCGTCTGTGGCTTGCTCATGGCGGGCTCAAGCTTGCCACACCGGCACCGCAGCCGCTGCGAGCAGCGAGGCAGTTTCCAGCAGCGGCAGCCCCATGACGCCCGAATAACTGCCGCGCAGGGACTGGACAAAGACCGCGCCAAGCCCCTGGATCGCATAGGCTCCGGCCTTGTCGCGCGGCTCGCCGCTGGCCCAGTACGCCTCGCATTCGACCGGCAGCAGCGCCCGGAAGCGCACCACGCTGCGATTGAGTTTGGAGCTCACAGTTCCGTAGCGCGCCAGCGCCACGGCCGAGATCACCTCGTGCTCCTTGGCCGACAATCGCGCCAGCATTGCGACTGCATCGTCGCGGTCGCGCGGCTTGCCGAGCATCTCGCCATCGACGACCACCGCGGTATCGGCGCCGAGCACCGGCACCGCGGGATCCTTGAGGCGCGCATACACCTGCAGCGCCTTCTGTTCCGCCAGCCGCCGTACGCACTGGTCGATCGGCTCGTGGTCGCGGCGAGTCTCGTCGATGTGCGCGGGCACGACGCGATGGAATACTCCGATCTGCGACAGCAGTGCGCTGCGGCGCGGAGACGCCGACGCCAGCACCAGTAGCGGTGGCGTCGATTCAGGCACGGTGGTAGGGATGTCCGGCCAGGACGGTGGCGGCGCGATAAAGCTGCTCAACCAGCAGCACCCGCACCAACCCGTGCGGCAGCGTCAGGCGCGACAGCGACCAGGTCTGCTGTCCGCGCTTGAGCACTTCCGGGCTCAGGCCGTCGGGACCGCCGATGATGAAGGTCAGGTCCCGGCCCTCGGTGCGACGCTGATCGAGCCAGCGCGCGAGTTCGAGTGTGCTGAACTCGCGGCCACGCTCGTCCAGCGGCACGACGCTATCGCGCGCCGCCAGCAGCCCGAGAATGCGCTTGGCTTCCTGCGCCATGACCGATACCTGCGCGCCGCCGGCCACGCGCCGGCTCGCCGGCGAGATCTCCCGGAGCTCGAGTTTCCACATGCCGCGCAGGCGACGTGAATAGTCATCGAATGCTGCGTCCACCCAGGCGGGCATGCGAGTGCCGACCGCGATCACACGCAGGTGCACAGGAAGCTCCTAAGTCCGCACGCTCATCCTCACGGCGCCGGAGCGCGGGCGGCGGAGCTGCGGCGCCGGCGCGTCGTCGTCCCGGAAGCGCCTCCACGGGAGGGTGCCGCGGCAGGCTCCCAAAGCTGTTCGATGGCGTAGAACTCACGTACCCGCGGCAGCATCACGTGCAGCAGCACGTCCTGCAGATCGACCAGCACCCACTCGTTGTCGCGCGTGCCTTCGACACCGAGCGGCCGGCGTCCGGCCTCGCGCGTCTTCTCGATCACGCGATCGGCGATCGCGCGTACATGACGGTCGGAATTGCCCGAGGCCACGATCATGGCGTCGGTGATATCGGTCTGGCCGCGGACGTCGAGCAATTTGACATTAACTGCCTTCATGTCCTCCAGCGCCGCGAGTACCAGTTTTTCCAGAGCAGAATTGCGTCGCGCGGCGCGGCGCGGGCGAGCGATCGTCGTCATGCGGCTAGGTTGTCCTCCTCGTGGGTCAGCGTCTGGACGGAGCATAGCACCCGGTGCGCACGATGAGATCGCGCACCGCGTCGGGTACCAGGTAGCGCAGGTCGCGACCGGACACAATCAGCGCTCGCAGGTCGGTCGACGCGATTTCGAGCTGCGTGACCGCATGCACATGGATGCGCCCGGCGATCGACGCGTGCAGGTCGCGAACGCTGCCGGTCCCGCGGTCGACCATTTCCTCGCCCAGCGGCCCGGTAATCGGGGCTTTCCAGCCGGGACGGTGCGCAACCACCACGTGCGCAAGCTCGAATATCTCGCGCCACCGGTGCCAGCTCGGCATCCCGAGGAAAGCGTCCATGCCGAGCAGCACGCACAGCGAGCGCTGCGGATGTTCGCGGCGCAGATCGTTGAGCGTATCGACCGAGTAGGACACACCGCTGCGGCGGATCTCGCGATCATCGACCGCGAAGCCCGGCTGACCGGCCACGGCGCCCCGCACCATCTCGAGCCGCAGCTCGCTCGATGCCAGCGGCGCCTCGCGATGCGGCGGGTTGCCGCTCGGCAGGAAGCGCACCT
>DASYNV010000357.1:0-3177 GCA_036008365.1 Steroidobacteraceae bacterium
GCAGGCGCTGGCGCGGAAACGGGCCGCGTTTCGACCGCGGGCGCCGCCTTGGCGGCCGCGGCCGCTTCCGCATCGGCCTTGGTGATTCGGCCCGCAGGTGCTGAGCCCGCGACCGCAGCGGACGCGAGCTTGCTCTCCTCGATCACGCGCCGCGCGGCCGGTCCGGTGCGCGGCACGCCGGCTGGCGCATCCGCCTCGCCGTTACCGCTGCCGGGCGCCGTGGCAGGCGTGGGGTTAGGCGCGGCGCTGGGCGCGGCGCCCTCCTCGATGATCGCCAGCAGCTCGCCGCTTCGCACCGTGGCGCCCGCCTGGGCCTTGATCTCACGCAGCACGCCGTTGATCGGCGCAGGCACATCGAGCACGACCTTGTCGGTCTCGAGGTCGGCCAGATTCTCATCCCGACTCACGGATTCACCGGCCTGCTTGCGCCAGGCCATGAGCTTGGCGTCGGTCACTGACTCTGGCAGCTGCGGAACTCGAATCTCGACGCTCATAGGCTCTTCTTCCTGATCGGCGCTGCGCCGGATTCTGTTCCGGCTACCACGGTCGCCGGCGTAAGGGTCAGGCGCGGCGTGCTGCGTGTCTGTTCGATCGATGTGGCATTGAGGGCGGTCTCGACCAGCCGGCGCTGCTCGCCGTCGTGCTGTTTCGTGAGCCCGGTGGCCGGCGCGGCCGCGGCGCTACGTCCGGCGTAGTAGACGGTGCGCGGCTGTGCCAGGTCCTGCAGGCGGTGACGGATCTGGAACCAGGCGCCTTGATTCTGCGGCTCCTCCTGGCACCAGACCAGTTCCGAGGCATTGGCGTAGCGCCCCAGTACCGCCTGGTATTCCTCCACCGGAAACGGATAAAGCTGCTCGACCCGCACGATCGCGACGTCGTTCTGGGCGGCGTGACGGCGCGCCTTGAGCAGATCGAAATAGACCTTGCCGCTGCAGAACACCACGCGCCGGGTCTGCGACGGCTCGATCTCGTCGATCTCGTCGATGACGTTGGCGAAACTGTCGTGACTGAGCTCGCCCAGAGACGATACCGACAGTTCGTGGCGCAGCAGGCTCTTCGGCGTCATTACGATCAGCGGCTTGCGAATCGGCCGCAGCATCTGCCGGCGCAGCATGTGGAACATCTGCGACGGCGTCGAGGGTACGCACACCTGCATGTTGTTCTCGGCACAGAGCTGCAGGAAGCGTTCGAGGCGCGCCGATGAATGCTCCGGTCCCTGGCCTTCATAGCCATGCGGCAGGAACAGCGTCAGTCCGCAGAACCGGCCCCATTTGGCTTCACCGGAAGAAACGAACTGATCGATCACGACCTGCGCGCCGTTCACGAAGTCACCGAACTGCGCTTCCCAGATCACC
Organism: Steroidobacteraceae bacterium; assembly: GCA_036008365.1. Lineage (GTDB taxonomy): Bacteria > Pseudomonadota > Gammaproteobacteria > Steroidobacterales > Steroidobacteraceae > FEN-1191. Next base: position 1,356 of record DASYNV010000357.1, read on the forward strand.
AGGCAGTCGGGGCTCGTGGTCGAATAGCCGTACTCGAAGCCGAGCACGGCCTCCTCCGACAGCACCGAGTCGATGACCGTGAAGCGCGGCTGTCCGTCCTTGACGTGCTGCAGCGGCAGGTAGCGCCGACCGGTAGTTTGATCATGCAGCACGGCGTGGCGATGAAAGAATGTTCCACGCCCCGAGTCCTGCCCCGTGATGCGCACGGCGAATCCTTCCTCGAGCAACGACGCGTACGCCAGCGTCTCCGCGGCACCCCAGTCGAGCGGCATTTCGCCGGCCAGCATGCGCGCGCGGTTGCTCATGACCTGCGCCACGCGCGGATGCAGCTCGAGTTCTTCGGGTAACTGCGACAGACGTTTGCCGATTGCGCCCAGGCGTTCCGCGGCCACACCGGTGCGAGATCGCTCCGACCAGTCGACTTGCGCGAAGCGCGACCAGTCGATGGTGTGCTTGTTGCCGATCAACCCGAGAGCGGCGGACATCTCCAGTTTTCCGGAATCGAGCGCATTGCGGTACTGCTCGATCATGTGCTCCGCCTCGGCAGCGCTCACGACACCTTCGGCCGCGAGCAGATCGGCATACAGCTTGCGTGCGGTCGCATGCTGGCGAATGGCACGATACATGACCGGTTGAGTGGCGGCGGGCTCGTCCGCTTCGTTGTGGCCGAGGCGCCGGTAGCCGACCAGATCGATGACGAAATCCTTGTGGAAGCGCTGCCGATAACGCGTCCCCAAGCGCGCGGCGAACACCACCGCTTCCGGATCGTCGGCGTTGACGTGCAAGATCGGCGCCTCGAGCATCTTGGCAACGTCGCTGCAGTAGGTGGTCGAGCGCAAATCGCGCGGATCGGAAGTGGTGAAGCCGATCTGATTGTTGACGACGATGTGAATCGTGCCGCCGGTGCGGAAGCCACGCGCCTGCGACAGCTGCAGCGTCTCCATGACCACGCCCTGGCCGGCAAAAGCGGCATCGCCGTGCATCAGCACCGGCACGACCTTGTCGCCCTGCGCATCCTCGCGCCGTTCCTGGCGCGCGCGCACCGAACCTTCGACCACCGGATCGACGATCTCGAGATGCGAAGGATTGAACGCCAGCGCCACGTGCACGTTGCCGGCCGCCGTGCGCAGATCCGCCGAGAAGCCCTTGTGGTATTTGACGTCGCCGGAGCCCTGCATGTGGTTGTCGTCGTACTTGCCCTCGAACTCCGAGAACAGCTGCGCCGGAGATTTTCCGAGCACATTGACCAGCACGTTGAGCCGGCCGCGATGCGCCATGCCGAGCACGTATTCCTCGACGCCCGCGACGCCGCCTTGCTGCATGAGGTCGTTGAGCAGTGCGATCAGCGCATCGGCCCCCTCGAGCGAGAAGCGCTTCTGGCCGACGTACTTGGTGTGCAGGTAGCGCTCGAGCCCCTCCGCGGCGGTCAACTGCCAGAGCAGGTTGCGGCGCTCTTCGACCGAGAATCGGTGCTGCATGCGGCCGAGCTGAAACTCATCCTGCAGCCACAGACGCTCATCGGTGTTCGAGACGTGGGCAAATTCGGCGCCGATGTGGCCGCAGTAGACCGCTTCGAGCCGCGCGATGATCTCGCGCAACGTGGCGCGCTTGGCAATCCACTCGTTGCGGGTCGCAGTGTAGAACTCGGTGTCGAGGTCGGCATCGCCCAGGCCCGCGTAGTCGAGATCGAGCACACGCGGCCGCGGGCGCTGCAGCAGCCCGAGCGGATCGATGCGCGCGATCAGGTGTCCGCGATTGCTGTAGATCTGCATGAGGCGCGATACCGCCGACTGCTTTTCACTGGCGACGGCATCGGGCGCGG
>DASYNV010000358.1:0-1962 GCA_036008365.1 Steroidobacteraceae bacterium
GCCGGTGGCCTGGTTCAATTCGATCAGATGCGTGGTGGCTTGTTCGACCAGCGGATGACCGGACAGATAGGCGTTGGCCAGAGACAGCGTGCGCGGGGTCAGCACCCAGCGCTTGACGTGGGCATCACGCGTCAGCAAGCCGATACGCTCGAGCGTGTGCGTGCAGCGCTGGGCTGAGCTCTTGGTGACGCCGACCAGTCTGGCGATCTCGCCCAGATTCAGTGCACGGCGCTCGCCGCCGAAGGCATCGAGTATCGCGAACGCCTTCTGCACCGACTGATTGAACAGCGGATCGCGCGCTCCGGCAGCTCGTGGTTTGCGCAGCACGCGCTTGGGCAACGGTCTCTCCCATGCGTTATCGATTATCGATAATACAGCGACTGCAGCGCGCGCTGCCACGCCGATGGATCCGTCAGCGCGACGAATAGCAGTCCCGCCCAGGCGCCATTGAAATGTGCCTCGTGATTGATGCGTCCACGCGGATGCCGGGCGGCGTAGAAGCTGTAGAGCAGGTAGCAGACGGCAAACAGCGGCGCCGGTATCGGCACCGGCAACGGCAGAATGATGATCGATTGGCGCGGGTAGTAGACGATCGAGGCGAACAGTACCGCGAGGATGGCGCCCGAGGCGCCGAGGCAGGCGTAGTTCGGATCGTTACGGTGTTTGAAGTAGGTGCCGGCGTCGCTGGCCGCAATACCGACGGCATACAGCGCCAGGAACCGTCCCGAACCGATCAGGTGCTCGAGCCGGAAGGCGAAGAAGTAGAAGGTCAGGGAGTTGAACAGCAGATGCGGCAGATCGGCGTGCACGAACACGCTGCCGATCGGAGTCCAGTACTGACGCAGCCGCAGCAACCAATACGGGCGGAACAGATTCCATTCGATGATACGCGGTGTGATCCAGAGGCCTGCCAGGCTCATGATCACGGTAACGCCGAGAATGACTGCGGCTGCCATGATCTCACTGACCGTCCGTGCGAATTTGAATCGGCCGGCGCCGTAACGTCAGCGCAATGCCGCCGATGCAAGCGGCGACCCCGGTGAAGGTTTCGAGGTGCCAGCGCAGCTGCTCGAACGCGGTCGAAAGCAGCAACGCCACGATCGGGATCGCCACCGCGGTGTAGGCCGCGCGGTCGGCGCCGATTCGTCCCATGAGGGTCAAGTAGGCACCGAAGGCCAGTGCCGAACCGAACAACGCCAGGAACAGCAGCGAAGCGAGGTAGGGCCAGGAGAATTCGAATGACAGCGGCTCGCCGCCCGCGAGTGCGACCACGAGCACGAACACGGCGCCATACAGCATCGACCACGCGTTCACCTGCATCACCGGCAAGCCATGGCGGTGATTGCGCGTGGCGACCATGTTGCCGAGCGAGGCGACCAGCGTGGCTGCCAGCGCCAGCAGCAGGCCACGCAGCTCGTTGCCGGCGCTGGTCCGCACCGACAGCAGCTCGCGGCCGAAGATCAACGCGACCCCGGTGACGCCGAGCGTCGCGGCCAGTACCGCCGTGAGGCGGATCGGCAGTCCGAAGAACAGCCGCATCCCGAGCGCGTTGGTAAAAACCACCAGCGAAAACACCACCGCGACCAGTCCCGAAACCAGGTATTGCTCCGACAGGTAGACGCCGATGTAGTTGATGCCAAACAGCAGCACGCCCTGCAATGCAATCCAGCCGTGCTCGCGCACGGAGAACCGGAGCGAGCGGCGCCTGAGCGCCGAGTAGATCAACAGCATCAGCGCTGCGAGTGAAAAGCGCCAGCCCACCGAGACGATCGGGGATACCTGGCCGAGCTGGAACTTGATCACGAGCCAGGTCGAACCCCAGATCACCACCGAGACTGCGTAGAGCGTGAAGTTGCTCACGCCTCAGCTCACGCTCTCGGCGCTGTAGCGCGCCAACAGGCCGCTGCGCACGGTGTAGCGATGAATCGCCGCAAACAGCCAGCACGCCAGAAGCACATAGAG
>DASYNV010000359.1:0-4555 GCA_036008365.1 Steroidobacteraceae bacterium
AGGCCGGTGGTCGGCTGTCGCCGCGTTATTACGCCACGCTGCTGTCGTCGATTCGCAGCGCCGAAACCAGCATCGACGTCACCGCCGCCTACTTTGCGCCGACCCACCAGGAGGCGCAGGCGTTGCTGCGGGCCGCACGACGCGGCGTGCAGGTACGCCTGTTATTGCCCTCCCGCAGCGACTCATTCCCGGTGCTCGCGGTACAACGATCGCACTACCACTCGATGTTGCGCGCCGGGATTCAGATCTATGAGCGCCAGGACGGCATCCTGCACTCCAAGATCGTGATCACGGATCGGGTCTGGTCGATCGTCGGCTCGTCGAATTTCGATCATCGCAGCGTGCTCTTCAACGATGAAATCGACGCCGTCGTGATCGGCAGCCAAACCGGCTCGGCACTCGAGGATTTCTTTCAGCAGGACCTGCAGCACGCGCAGCGCGTGGATGCACAGAGCTGGGATCAGCGTCCATTCAGCGAGCGCGTGCGGGAACGATTCTGGCGTCTCTGGGAGACGCTACTTTGATTTCGACGGCGCCAGCGCCGTGAACACCTGCATCTGCAGATCGAACGGACCGCCGGTGTCCTGGTGCGGCACGCAGGTGGTTCGGACCTGCAGACCGCGGGTTGCGAACAGGGGCAGAATCTTGTCCCGGAACTGCTCCATGAGCTCGCAGTCCCCGTCCTGCAGATCGAACGGATGATGCGGCGCCAGCTCGACGGTGCGCCAGACGCCGCTCACCGTTGAATCCTGGCCAGCGGCGTCCGCCGGCTGCAAAGTAGAGAACTCGAGCGTCGCGCGGGGGAAGCGGCTCGGTGTGCCGTAACCGCGGTCGCAGCCATAGGCATTGACCTTGAAACCCTGGCGAGCGCCAAGCTGGCGCAACAGCAGCTCCAGCTTCCCCTGCAGGCCGTCGCATGAGTAGGTGGAAGTGAAGCCCATGTAGACCAGCTCGGTCTTCTGGCTGCGCCAGGCGCCGGGCTCGCCGGTCGCACTGTCGGTGGCCGCCACCGGTTCGGCCAACGACGGCAGGGCGATCAACAGCCCCATCAGCAAAGCGGTGATCGAAGATCGGATTGACATGGCAGACTCCTGATCGTAGGCCGCCTTGGAAGCTAACGGGCGTGCGCCGCGGCGGTTGACGCAACCGTCATTTCCTCGGAGCAGCCGAGGTCGACGCGCGCCAGCGCGGCCGCCAGATCCGCCCGCAGATCCTCGTACGCCTCGATCCCGACCGACAGGCGCAGCAGTCCATCGGTGAGCCCGGCCGCATGCCGCGCCGACTCGCACATCGCCGCGTGCGTCATCGAGGCCGGATGTGCCACCAGGCTCTCGACGCCGCCGAGCGACTCGGCCAGCGAAAAGCAATCCAGACCCGCGACGAATTGTTTGACTGCCGGGATCCCGCCATGAAGCTCGAAAGTCACGATGGCACCAAAACCCGACTGCTGGCGGCGCGCCAGCTCATGACCCGGATGCGTCGGCAGGCCCGGGTAGAATACGCGCGCCACTTGCGGCTGCTGTACCAGCCAGCTCGCAAGCTGCTGCGCGTTGCGGCCGTGCACCGCGAGACGCGCATGCAGCGTGCGCAGGCCGCGTAGCGTCATGAAGCTATCGAATGCCGAGCCCGTGAGACCGAGGCAGTTCGCCCACCAGCACAGAGACTGATGCAGCTCGCTGCGCGCCGCGATCACTGCCCCGCCGACCACATCGCTGTGGCCATTGATGTACTTGGTGGTCGAATGCACCACGAGGTCCGCGCCCAACTTGATCGGCTGTTGCCAGGCGGGCGAGAGGAAAGTGTTGTCGACCACCACGAGTGCGCCGGCGGCGTGCCCCGCCCGGGCCGCGGCTGCGACGTCGGTGAGGCGCAGCAGGGGATTGCTCGGGGTCTCGATCCAGAGCATGGCCGTGGGCTTGGACAGCGCGACACTGAGCGCCGCGGCATTGCCAAAATCGACGAAGTCGACCTCGATGTCGCCGCGGCGGTGCAGGGCATCGAACAGCCGGTAGGTGCCGCCGTAACAATCGTGCGGCGCCAGCACGCGCGGGTGCGCCGGCAGGAGCTGCAGGCAGAGCGTGACCGCCCCCATGCCGGAGGCCGTGACCACCGCGCCGGCACCACCCTCGAGTTCGGCCAGCGCGCCGCCGAGCAGATCCCGGGTGGGATTGCCCGAGCGCGAATAGTCGTAGGCGCGCTTGTCGCCGTAACCACGGAAGGCATAGGTCGCACTCAGGTGGATCGGCGGTACCACCGCTCCGGTCGCATCGTCGGATTCCAGACCGGCACGCACGGCGAGTGTGATCGGGTCGGTAGGCTTACTCACTTACGATTCTCCATAGAGACACTCGAATATCGGCTTGAGCTGTTGAGCCTCTTTGAGAAAGGCGTCATGGCCGAAGGGGGAAGAAATCTCGTGCAGGCGCGCGTGCGGCATCCGGGCCGCCAGCTCGTGCATGTCCGCGATCGGCACCAGTTGGTCCTCGCGCACCGCCACCAGGGTTGTCGGCACGCCGATGCGGCGCGCATCGACTTCGTGCAGGTCGATCGACTCGGACAGGCACAGGAACGATTCGGGCAGATAGCGCGCTGCGTAGTCGCGCCCGCGAGCGATCAGGTACTGCTCGACCGGGAAGATGAAGCGCCCATCGGCCGCGACCGGTGCGAACGCAAAGCGCGCCGCGAATTCGTGCGGACTGCGATAGGTCGCCATGGCGAGCGAGCGAGCGAGTTCCAGGCCCTCGCTCGGACGGCCCACCGACAGCGCAAAGCGCACGATGCGGCGCTGCACGCTGCGCCAGGCGGTCGCCATCGGATGGGTGCGATCCGCAGCGCTCAGCACCAGCAGCTGCTCGACACGATCGGGAAAGCGCTCGGCGAAGGCCAGGGCCACCATGCCGCCATAGGACGCGCCGACGATGGCGCGCAGCCGCGGGATCCCGAGGTGGTCCATCAGGCCACGCAGCACCTCGGCCTGATCGTAGCTCGAAAGGCTCGGAAACTCGCTGCCGGCCGTGGGACCGGTCGAATCGCCGCTGGCGCCGAGGTAGTCGATGCCCAGTACCCGCAGGCGCAGGCTGTCGAGCACACGACCGGGACCCGCCAGCTCCGACCACCATCCCTGCCCGGGGTTGTATGCGTCAAAGACGCGCCGGTGCGCCGAAATGCCGCCGAGGGCCACCACCATCGGGGCGTCGGCGGCACCCTCGAGCCGCCAGCCGACGCGCACCTGAGGCAGGCTAGCGCCGTGGTGCAGTGCGAGCGAGCCCGGCGAGTGCCAGATTCCCTGCTCGACGGACGCAACACTGCCCGCGGGATTCGAAACTCTTGAGGCGATGTTCAAGCCGTGCTCCGCTATGCCAGTCGTACATCATCTCGGCATTCCTGCGGATCGGCGTCTTGACGAACCCTCATCTATCGGACCGCAAGCCCAAGGGCCGGGAACCGCAGGAATTGGCACCATTTCGGAAATCCGACGGTTGCCCCGGCGTCTAAGGGCCTTTCCCTCAGCCGGTCTCGATGAGTGGCGGAAAGTCTAGAGGCGCTTGCCTCGGCCGGTCAAGCGCCGCCCGTTTCGAGGCGCCGCGCGCTGCGCCCCGTACTTGCGCCGCCCGTCACGATGCGCTAGTGTACTAACGTATTAATACAGTCGACCAATCCCGCCCAGCCGAATCATGAAATCCCACCGGCTCTTGTCCGCGCGGCAGGAAGCGCTCGCGGAGCGCAACCTGTTTACCGCTATCGCCTCGCTGCGCAGCGTGGAGGAATGCCGCGCCTTCCTGCGCGACCTGTGCACCCCCGCGGAGCTGCAGGCCATGGCCGACCGCTGGGCCGTGGTCGAGTGCCTGCGCCGTGGCATGCCGTATCGCGAGATTCACCGCCAGACCGCCGTCAGCGTCACCACCATCGGCCGCGTCGCCCGCTACCTGGCCTCGGGTCATGGCGGCTATGCGCTGGCGGCGCAGCGACTGGATGGAGCTCCACATGGATAAGGCGGCCCGCGACGCGCCGCAGGCACGCATCAAACTCGCGGTACAAAAGTCCGGGCGCCTGACCGATCCATCGCTCGATCTGCTGGCGCGCTGCGGCCTGAAGCTCTCGCGCGGCAAGGATCAGCTCATGGGCTTCGGCGAGAACATGCCGCTCGACGTGCTGTTCGTGCGCGACGATGACATCGCCGACCTGGTGCAGGAAGACGTGTGCGATCTCGGACTGGTCGGCCTGAACGTGCTCGAAGAGAAGCGCCTCGAGCTGGCCGCGCGCGGCACGCCGGCGCGCTTCGAGGATTTGCGCACGCTCGACTTCGGGCGCTGTCGGCTCTGTCTGGCGGTGCCGGTGGAATTCGAATACGACGGCCCCTCCTCGCTCGCGGGCACACGCATCGCGACCACCTATCCGTTCCTGCTCGGCCGCTACCTCGAGCAGCACGGCATTGGTGCCGAGATCGTCACACTGTCCGGAGCGGTCGAAATCGCGCCGCGGCTCGGGCGCGCCGATCTGATCTGCGATCTGGTCTCGACCGGCAGCACGCTGCAGGCCAATCACCTGCGCGAAA
>DASYNV010000360.1:0-8322 GCA_036008365.1 Steroidobacteraceae bacterium
TAGAACGGCTCGAGTGTTTCCTGCATCTGGTAAATCGCGGCCGCCTGGGTGCCGGCGATGATCCGCACCGAGTGTGTCTGGCCCGCCAGTGAGCAGTCCAGCGGAGTCACCGCCAGCCGCGCCGCGCCCGGACTGCTCTCGGCGTGATCCGCATCCGCAATTCCGGCCACATCGCGTGCGAATTCCACGATCAGGTGCTGGAAGCCACCGCAGGTCCCGAGCAGCGGGATGCGATTCTCGCGCGCATATCGGATGGCCGTTAATGCGCCCTCCATGCTTCTATAGGGACTGCCGGGTGCGACCAGAACGCCGGCGTAGCCCGACAGATCAGTCTCACGCGGTCCGATCGCGTCTGTGGCGAGCCACTCAATCTCGGGTGCATTCTCATCGTGCGTGAGAGCCCGATCGGTGGCCACGTGAACGGCGTAAGTGGGGTTGCGATCCCCGATAACTGCGATCAGAGCGCGCTGCTGCGCCATATCGATCTCCGATGAGCCGGACATTATTGTCGATCCAGGACGCACTTTGCATTGGATCGCAGTATTTCGTCCATCTAACCATCGCACGCGAGTACGCAATCGCGCCTGGCCGGCCAAACTGCCGTAGACAGGGAGTGCGGGTGGTGGCGGGGGCGGGTGACATAAGGGGGCGCGCAGCGACAGCGCCTATCCGCGCGACCAGCTGCCGGGCCTAGATCGCGCGCGATTTGTGAGATCAGCGCCCGACGTCGTGCGAATGATCGGTGTCCGATCGTCCCTTGGGCCTCGCCGCCAGCGCTTCGGTGATCTCCAAATCGAACTGGACGTCCGCCAGGTGGCGCTGCGAGCGCTGCACCTGCTGCAGGGCCTGATGCACTTTCGTCTCGCTGGCGCTCGGCAGCTCACGCAGCGCGCCGTAAACGGCGCGGGCCCCCGCGAGCGCGTTTTGCGCGCGCCGGAACCGGTGCTCCAGGCGTTGCAGCCGGCGTTGCTCCAGATCGTCGTCAAATTCCATTTCGATTGACACGGTGGGATCCTCGCTCTGTTCGGCGAGGTCAGCGTGATCGCTGCTCATGACAGCATTGCGACCGTGCCGTTATGGTTTGTTGTCAGTCACGGCCGGGTGACCGGGCGTTCCCCTGACTGCGCGGCATAGAGTCGTCGCACCGAGTCCATGGTGTCGGCGTCCTCGGCCCGCTTGTCATCTCGATAGCGTTTGACGCGCGCGAGCCGCAATGCCAGCTGCCCCGGATAGCGCGTGCTGCTCTGCAGATCGCTGAAGGCGATCTCGACCACGAGTTCGGGGCGCACGTATACGGTCCAGCGATCGCGGTGGGTTTCGCGCTGCAGGAATTGTTGTGTCTGCCACTCCAGCATGGCATCCGTGAGACCCTTGAATGTCTTTCCGAGCATGACGTATGCGCCAGTAGCCGGATCGAGCGCGCCGAGGTGCAGGTTGGACAGTTTGCCGGTGCGCCGGCCATGACCCCACTCGGCCGCGAGCACCACCAGGTCGAGCGTGTGGGCGCGCTTGATCTTGAGCCAGCGCGCGTCGCGATTGCCCGCCTGGTATGGTGCATTGAGCGACTTGGCCATGACTCCCTCGTGGCCGGCGGCCAGCGCGGATTCATAAAAAGTCTGCGCATCGGTCGCGGATGCCGTGATCAAACGAGGCATCCGCATCGGCGGCGGCACGGCCTGTGCCAGCGCCTCGAATCGCTGCTGCGTCGTGAGCGTCGTGAGCCCGCGGCCTTCGAGATAGAGGCAATCGAAATAGTAGGCACCGATGGGAAGCTCGCGGCGTAGTCGCTCCACATTGAGCTTGCGGCCGAACCGGCGCATCGTGATCTGGAATGGCACTGGCCGGCCAGAGGAGTTGAATACGATCGCCTCGCCGTCGAGGGCGAGCTCATCGGCCTCGAGCGCGCGCACCGACTCGACGATCTCCGGCAGTGCGGCCGTGACCTCATGCAAAGTGCGCGTGAAGATGCGCACTTCCTCGGCGCGCTTGTGAACCTGGATGCGCGCACCATCCATCTTCCATTCGAACGCCAGCTCGCCCGGCAAATCCTGCAACGCTTCGGCGACGTCTGCGGCGGTCTGCGCCAGCATCGGCGCCACGGGCGAGAACAATTCGAAGCGGAACTTCTCGAGCGCATCCGCCCCTTCGCGCAGCGCGGCGAAAGCGACCGCCCCGAGATCGTGGGCGTACATGGCGGCCTGCCGCACCTGCTCGGCCGGCAGCCGCGCGGCCGCGGCGATCGCATCGGTCATGACGCCGGAGAGCGCGCCCTGCCGCAGCTCGCCGACGAGCAGTGCCGTCAGGAACTGCCGTTCGGCAGAGCTGGCGCGTGCGAACAGTGCCTGCAGCGCCTGCGCACGTCGCGCGGCCGACCCGGCGCCGCGCAGCTCGGCGAGCGCATTCAGGCTGCGGTCGGTTTCGGCGATCGAGAGACTGCCTTCGCTCGCCGCGCTCGTCGCCGCGGCCTGCTGCAGCAGCGCATAGCCGATGCCGCTGCGTCCCTGTGGGGTCTCGCCCGACAGGTAGTGCACGGCGATGACGATCTCCTCGGCCGGCAAATTGCGCAGGAACTCGGCGAGCTCACGCACCTTGGTGAGTCGGGCGGTGGTGGCGCCGACGCGCTGCGACACCGCAACCAGTTGGGCGAGTAGGGTCATGCAGCCGTCTCGCGCGGGCTGCCGCGCGTCTAGTCCCGCAGCAGCGCGCTACGCGTCGCAGAGAGCTCGTGCACACGCAGCGGTTGCGTCATCTGAAATTCCCCTGCAGGAGGGTGCTGATGAGCCGCTCGATGAGCGCGGACAGCGGCGCGGAAAACCTGGAATCGAAGTAGGGCGAATCGGCTTCCGACAGATAGGCGCGCTGCGCGATTTCGAGCTGCATCGCGTGCACGTTGCCTGCGGGGTCGCCGTAATGGCGCGTGATGTAACCGCCCTTGAAGCGCCCGTCCACCACATGCGAGAAGCGCGGCTGCGATTTCAGCAGACCCGCCACGCGCTCGATGCGATCGGTCCCGGCGCTGCGGCCACTGAAGGTGCCGAGATTGAGTTCCGGCAGCAGCCCCTCGAACAGCCGCGGCTCCTGCGAGCGAATCGAGTGTGCATCCCAGAGCAGGCAGTGTCCGTGCGAAGCCAGTATTTCGTCTCGTGCCGCAGCCAGGGCCGCATGATACGGCCGCCAGTGCCGCTCGATGCGTTCCGGCATCTCAGCGAGCGTGAGTTCATGCCCGGGCTGGTAGATTGCATCCCCGGCGAATGTCTCGGTCGGGCAGACGCCCGATTCGATCCTTCCCGGATAGAGCGCCGAGCCGTCCGCGGGACGATTGAGGTCGACGACGTAGCGCGAGTGGGTTGCGATCAAGCTGTGGACATCGAGCCGCTCGAGACAAGGCCGGTAGAGCTCCGGCACGAACCAATCCGTATCCGGCAATGCGCGTCCCGCGGCGGTGAATCGTTCGCGCAAGGCTCCGGGTACGAAGGTTCCCGAGTGCGGAAAGCTGATGAGGACCGGCAGCGATCCGCGGCGCTGCTCGAACAGCGACGGCGTCACGCCGCGCCTCTCGAGGGCAGCGCGCGCGCGATGTCGGCTGCCAGCTTGCCGGTCTGCACCCAGTGCTGCGCGCGTGCGATGTCCGGCGCGAAGTACCGATCGACGGCGTAGTAGGGCACTTCGGCGCGGATCGCCGCGTGCGCGAGCTCGAGCGGCACCGACGAGCGCCATGGCCGGTGAAACTCGATGCCCTGTGCCGCAGCCAGCAGCTCGATCCCCACCACGGCGGCGGCGTTGTCGAGCATGGGTGTGAGACGGCGCGCCGCATGCGTGGCCATGCTGACGTGATCTTCCTGATTGGCGGAGGTCGGAATCGAATCGACACTGCACGGTGAGGCCAGCGCCTTGTTCTCCGACACCAGCGCCGCGGCGGTGACCTGAGCCAGCATGAAGCCCGAATTCAGCCCGCTGTTTTCGACCAGGAAGGCCGGCAGTCCACTCATCTTTGGATCGACCAGGACCGCCGTGCGGCGCTCCGACAGACTGCCGATCTCGGCGATCGCGAGCGCCAGGGTATCGGCGGCAAAAGCGATCGGCTCGGCGTGAAAGTTGCCGCCCGAGAGCACCTCGGCCTGTTCGACAAACAGCAACGGATTGTCAGTGACGGCATTGGCTTCGATCTGGATGGTGGCCGCGCAGTTGCGGATCAGATCGAGGCAGGCGCCCATGACCTGCGGCTGGCAGCGAAATGAATAGGGGTCCTGCACGCGCGAGCACTCCAGGTGCGAGGCCCGGATGGCGCTGCCGGCGATCAGCGCTCGATAGAGACGCGCGACCTCGATCTGACCCGGCTGGCCACGGGTCTGTTGAATGCGTTCATCGAATGGCACGTCGCTGCCCTTGAGCGCATCGACCGACATGGCGCCAGCCAGCACCGCTGCGGCCCACAGGTTCTCGGCGCCGAACAGTCCGGCGAGCGCCAATGCGGTTGAGACCTGTGTGCCGTTGATCAGAGCAAGGCCTTCCTTGGGACGCAGCCGGAGCGGTGCCAGACCGGCACGCTTGAGGCCTTCGGCGGCGGGAGCACGCACGCCCTGGATTCGGACCTCGCCGACGCCGAGCAGCGCGGCACTCAGATGGGCCAGCGGTGCCAGGTCGCCGGAGGCGCCGACCGATCCCTGGCCTGGAATCAGCGGGTAGATCTCATGCGCAAGCAGCGTCTGCAGCGCATCGATAACCTCGAGACTGATACCGGAGTGGCCACGCGCGAGCGAGTTGATCTTGAGCGCGAGAATCAGCCGCACGATCGCATCGGGTAGTGGCTCGCCCACTCCGGCGGCGTGCGAGAGCAGCAGGTTACGCTGCAGCAGGTCGAGTTGATCGATCGGTATGCGGGTCTGCGCCAGCAGACCGAAGCCGGTGTTGATGCCGTAGGCGGCATCGCCGCGCTCCACGATCGCATCGACCAGCGCGGCCGCGGCCGCGACGCGCTCGCGATCCGGCGCCGATACCGCAATCGCGCTCGGCTGTGCGTGGATCTGCCGCAACGTGTGCAGCGAGAGCTGACCGGCCTTGAATTCCATACCCGATTTCAAGCGTTCAGGTCGTGCCGATCATCGGCAGATTCAGTCCGTTCGTGCGCGCACACTCGATGGCGATCTCGTAGCCGGCATCGGCGTGGCGCATCACGCCGGTGGCCGGATCGTTCCAGAGTACCCGCGCAATGCGCCGCGCCGCCGCCTCCGTGCCGTCGCAGACGATGACCACGCCTGCATGCTGCGAGAAGCCCATGCCAACGCCGCCGCCGTGATGAATCGATACCCAGGTCGCGCCGCTGGCGGTGTTGAGCAGCGCATTGAGCAGGGGCCAATCCGATACCGCATCCGAACCGTCGCGCATGGCCTCGGTCTCGCGATTCGGGCTCGCGACCGAACCGGAATCAAGATGGTCGCGGCCGATGACGATCGGCGCCGACAGCTCGCCGCTCGCAACCATCTGGTTGAAGGCGAGGCCGAGTCGATCGCGCTGGCCCAAACCGACCCAGCAGATGCGCGCCGGCAGGCCCTGGTACTGGATACGGGTCTGCGCCAGGTCGAGCCAGTGGTGTAGGTGCGGATCGTCCGGGATCAATTCCTTGACCTTGGCGTCGGTCTTGGCAATGTCGGCCGGATCGCCGGACAGTGCTGCCCAACGGAATGGACCGATGCCGCGGCAGAACAGGGGCCGGATGTATTCGGGCACGAAACCGGGAACATCGAAGGCGCGCTGCACACCCTGATCCCGCGCCACCTGGCGGATGTTGTTGCCGTAGTCGAATACCGGAAGGCCCAAGTCCTTGAAGCGCAGCAGACACTCGACATGGTGCGCCATCGAGTGGCTCGCCGCCGCCGCGGTCGCGACCGGATCCGATACGCGGCGTTCATCCCACTGCTGCACGCTCCAACCCTGGGGCAGGTAACCGTTGACCGGGTCGTGCGCTGAGGTCTGATCGGTAACGGCATCGGGCTTGATGCCGCGCGCCAGCAGTGCATCGAGCACGTCGTTGATGTTCGCCAGCAGCGCCACCGACACGGGACGCTGCGCGCGGCACGCGCGCGCGATGATCTCGAGCGCTTCATCGAGCGATGGCGCCTGCACGTCGACATACCCGGTCTCGAGCCGCTTGGCGATGCTGCTCGGTCGGCACTCGACCGCCAGCATGCTCGCGCCGGCCATGGTCGAGGCCAGCGGCTGCGCGCCGCCCATGCCGCCGAGACCCGCGGTCAGTATCCACTTGTCGCCGAGCTGCCCTTTGAAATGACGCCGGCCCATCTCGGCAAAGGTCTCGTAAGTGCCCTGTACGATGCCCTGGCTGCCGATGTAGATCCACGAGCCTGCGGTCATTTGCCCGAACATCGCCAGGCCGCGCCGATCGAGTTCGTTGAAGTGTTGCCAGGTGGCCCAGTGCGGTACCAGGTTCGAATTGGCGATCAGCACGCGCGGGGCATCGGCGTGCGTCTTGAACACGCCGACCGGCTTGCCGGATTGAATCAGCAGCGTTTCATCCTGCTCCAGGCGCTTGAGCGTCTCGACGATGCGGTCGAAGCAGTCCCAGTCGCGTGCCGCGCGACCGATGCCGCCGTAGACCACGAGCTCGGCCGGGTTCTCCGCGACCTCGGGATCGAGATTGTTCATGAGCATGCGCAGCGGCGCCTCGGTGGTCCAATGGCGCGCGCTCAAGCCGCGGCCGCGCGCGGCGCGAATCGTTCTCGAGGGCAACGGGCTAAGCATGGGGCGGGCCTCCGGGTTGTGCCCGGCCCGACATCTCGTAGCGGGAACCGGGATAGTGCAGACGAGCCACCGAGGCGATGACCCCGGCAGTCCAGGTACGGCGAATCACCAGCAGGCAGGGTTCCCGCTGCTTCATTCTGAGCAGCCGGCGCGTGCGTTCATCGGGCATCACGGCGCGCAGCACATGTTCGGCTGCCTGCAACGGCGCGACTCGCATCAGGTAGTCATGCGCGGTGGTAAGCGCGAAATCGAGTTTCAGATAGTCCGGACCGATCTTCGGCAAGACGTGACGGTCCTCGAGCAGGATCGGCACATCGTTCTCGTAATGCACGATGGCGGAATAGAACAGTTCGGTCCTTGGCGCCACACCGAAGTCCTGCGCCAGCGCGGCCACGGCCCTTACCCGCTCCAGCGCGACCAGCTCGGCGCGGTGCACGTGGCCGCGAGCGCGGATCTCCTCGGCGATGTCGCGAATCTCGAGCGGGTGCGTGGTCGGCTGACGGTCGGCCACAAAGCTGCCGACGCCGGCGATGCGTACCAGCACGCCCTCGTCCGACAGTTCGCGCAGTGCGCGATTCGCCGTCATGCGCGAGACGCCGAACTCCCGGACGATCTCGTTCTCCGACGGTACGCGTGCGGCCGCCGCCCAGCGCCCCGAATCAATGTTGGTAAGAATGTGGTTCTTGACCTTGAGGTACAGCGGCTGCATGGCTGTGGCTGGTTTTGGCATCGGCGGTTGCTGCGGCTGAGGATGCTGAGTCTAGGCTGTATAGACAGGTACAGTCAAGTGTGGCGGCGGGCCAGCCAGGCACTGAAGCGGCGCGCGGCCGGCTCCTCGGCCGCGTGATGCCGGTCGCGGATCACCCAACGGCCGGCCACCATGACGTCCCGGATGGCGGCACCCGCGGCACCGAACACCAGACGGTCGAGCACCCGATCCTCGCTCGCGCCTGCGAGCCCCGGATGATCGCTGTCCAGCACCAGCCAGTCGGCCCGGCGTCCGACCTCGATCACACCCACGGGCTGTCCCAAGGCACGCGCACCGGTACGGGCGCTTTCGCGCCACAGTCGCGCGCCCACATGCGGCTCGCGACGCGTGGCGAGTACCGAGCGGCGGCGCCCTTTGAGGCGCTGCTGGTATTCGAGCCAGCGCAGTTCTTCGGCCGGGCACACGCTGGCCTGGCTGTCCGAGCCGATGCAGAGACCGCCGGTTGCGCGCAGCACCCGCGAGGCGTCAAAAAAGCCGTCGCCGAGATTGCCCTCGGTGCTCGGACAGACGCAGATGCTGGCACGGCTGGCCGCGACTGCCGCGATCTCGGCGGCGGTGGCGTGCGTGGCGTGCACCAGGCACCAATGCGCATCCACCTGGCCGGTATCGAGCAGCAACTCGATCGGTCGTCGTCCGGTCAATTCCTGGCAGGCGCGCACTTCGCGCAATTGCTCGGCAATATGAATGTGAATGACGCCATCGGCGTCGATGGCGCGCAGTCCCGAGACCGCTTCGCGCAGGCTTTCGAGCGGCACGGCGCGCAAACTGTGCAGCGCGGCGCCGGTGAAGTGCGCCAG
>DASYNV010000361.1:0-5924 GCA_036008365.1 Steroidobacteraceae bacterium
GCTCCAGCTCGACCAGTAAGGCCGCGGGCCGCCAGTGCAGCTCGCCGAAGCGCTGGCGGTAGCGCTCCAGGCCATCGAGAATCGTGGCGAGTCCGACGGTCTCGGCATAGAACATAGGTCCGCCGCGATAGCGCAGAAAGCCATAGCCCGCGCACCAGACCACATCGATGTCGCTGGCGCGTTGAGCCACGCGCTCCTCGAGAATGCGGAAGCCTTCGTTGATGAGCGGGTAAAGACAGCGTTCGAGGATCTCCTGCTCCGCGTGAGTCTGCGGCGCCACGTCGAGTTGCCGTGCGCGCCGCTTGAGGATCTCGATCGCCTCGGGGTCCTCGTGCCGCATGCGATCGCCCGGCACGTAGCGGTAGTAGCCCTTGCCGTTCTTCTGGCCCAGGCGTCCGGCCTCGACCAGCGCGAAGTCGGCCTGGTAGTAGGTCGGGTCGGGCGGATAGCGCGCAGCGTTGGCCTTGTGCACGTTGACGCCGACATCGATGCCGGCCATGTCGAACACGGCCAGGATACCCATGGCCATGCCCCATTTCTCGAGCACCGCATCGACCTGCCGCGGCGTGGCGCCCTCGAGCACCATGCGCTCGGCTTCGCGCGCGTAGCCCTCCATCATGCGATTGCCGATGAAGCCGTAACAGATCCGCGACAGCACCGGCGTCTTGCGCAACGGCTTCGACAGCTCCATGACGGTCTGCACGGTGTCCGGCGAGGTGAGCTCGGTGCGCACGACTTCGAGCAGCGGCATGACGTTTGCGGGTGCAAAGAAATGCATGCCGATCACGTCCTGGGGCCGCGAAGTCGCGCGCGCAATCTCGGTCACATCGAGCGTGGAGGTGTTGCTGGCCAGCACGGCGCCGGGCTTGGCGGCCTGATCGAGCGCAGTGAAGATTCTGCGCTTGAGGTCCATGTTCTCGAATACTGCTTCGATGATCACGTCCGCCTGCCCGAGCTCGGCGTAGTCGAGCGCTCCGCGGATCAGCCCCAGGCGCCGTGCCTTCTCGGCCGCATCGATGCGGCCGCGCTTGAGCATCGAATCGTAGTTGCGCGAAATCGTCTGCAGACCGCGCGTCAGGGCGCCGGCGTCCGCATCGAGCACGGTCACGGGCAGCCCGACATTGGCGAAGCACATCGCGATGCCACCGCCCATGGTGCCCGAACCCACGATTCCTGCCGTGCGCACCGCGCGTGCCGTGGCACCGGCGGGCAGATCGCGCACGCGCCGGCTCTCGCGCTCGGCGAAGAACATATGAACGGCGCCGCGGCTCTCGGCAGTGGCCTTGGCGCGGTTGACCAGCCGCTCCTCGAATGCGAGCCCCTCCGCGAGCGGCAAGGATACCGATGCCTGCACCGCCTCGATGGCGGTCAGCGGCGCCTCGCGGTTCGGAAAGTCGCGCCGCGCCCGCTCGCGCAGACGTGCCAGCGCCGGCTCGCTCGCACTCGCCGGGTCGACGCTGCGATCGCCGGTAGGGCGCACGCCTTTACCCTGCGACAGGAGCTCGCGCGTATAGGCGAGCGCGCCCGCCGCGAGCTCCCCCTCGATGACGGCATCAATGAAGCCGATCTCGAGCGCCTGCTGCGCGCTGACCGGCTTTGCCGAGAGAATCAGATCGAGCGACTGTTCGACGCCGATCAAACGCGGCAGGCGCTGCGTGCCGCCGGCACCCGGGATGATACCGAGCGTGACTTCGGGCAGGCCGAGCCGCGCATCGCTGGCCGCGAGCCGATAGTGGCAGGCGAGCGCGATCTCGAGCCCGCCGCCGAGCACGGTGCCGTGCATCGCCGCCACCACTGGCACCGGCAGCGCTTCGAGCCGTGCGAACAAGGTACGGTATTCGGCTTCCTTCGGCGGCCCGTGGAACTCGCCGATGTCCGCGCCCGAGAAGAAAGTCTTGCCGGCACATTGCAGCAGTACCGCACGCGGCGGCTGCGGCGCCGGCGGCCGAGGCGACTGCAGTTGCTGCTCGAGCAGACTCAGCGCCGCCGAGAGATCGGCGCGCACCGCGGCCGTGATCGTGTTGACCGGCGGGTTGTCCACCGTGAGAACGGCGATATCGCCGCTCCTGCTCGAGCTGACGGTTGCGCCTTGCGCCATCGATCGCCGCGGTTAGCGATCGTTACTGCCAGCGATCGGCGCCCGGCAGCTCGAAGCCCGGCAGCGGCTCGCGCCGGCTTGCGGGGATGCACCAGATATCGAGCCGCTCGCGCCGGCCACGCATTTCGTAGCGCGGCAACTGCAGGAACGCGCTACCCCCGCTGCCGGTCACGGCATTATCGAGCGAGCGGGCCTGGAGCGCCGACGCCACGGTGCACGAGAACAGCACCTCACCGGCGCGCGCGCGGCTGCAGAGCCGCGCGGCCACGTTGGCCGTATCGCCCACGAGAGTCTCAATCCGTCGTCCCGGCGGTCCGAACGACGCGAGCGCCACCTCACCGAGATGGAGCCCCACGCCGAGTCCGGTCTCGACCTGGGCCTCCTGCCGCCAGCGATGCGACAGGGCCACGAAGCACGTCAGCATGGCGCGACCGGCCGCGAGTGCGGCATCGGTGCCGTCGTTGTTGCGGTCCGCCAAACCGAATCCGGCCATCAGGGAATCACCGGCCGTATGGAAGACCCGGCCGCCATGCAGCTCGGCCACTTGTGTTAGTGCGCGGAAAAATTCATCCAGCAGGGTCGCCAGGTACTGAGGTGCGAGTTTCTCCGCCATCGCAGTGTAGCCACGCAAATCGGCAAACAGGACCGTGCCGCGAGGTGCGACCGCGGCAGCAATGGGCAGAGACTCGATCGTATCCAAGCGCATGGCACGTAATCCTTTGTCCGCCTCGATGTGCCGCAGCTAAGTCCACGATAAACCACGACGGTGCCAAGCGCCAGCAATCAATTGACCCCGGCCGCCCCCAACGGCAGTGTGCCGAGCAGTTCGGCGGCGCCATTCCAGAACACCTGGATTCCGATGCAGAACAGCAGGAAGGCCGACAGCCGCACCACGATCGTGGTGCCGGTCGGGCCGATGAGCTCCGCAAGCCGCCCCGAGTGGCGGTAGGCGACGTAGATCAGCAGCGACAGCAGCGCCACAGCCGCCAGCGTCTCGATGAAGAACTCTACCGAGGAGGCGTGGAAGCCGCTCGGCCGGCTCGCGCCGAGCGAGATGGCGACCGAGATGGTGCCGGGACCGGTCGTCAGCGGCATGGTCAGCGGGTAGAAGGCCAGCCGGCTCGGCGGAATGTCCATCGAGCGCGGCGCCGGGGTTTCGCTGCGGCGCTGCTCGGTCGCATCCGGCGCCGACAGCATGGCCCAGCCCGAGAGCGAGACCACGATGCCGCCGGCCACGCGCAGCACCGGAATCGTGATGCCGAAGAAGCTCAGCACGTAGGCACCCACGTACAGCGAGGCGGTCACGATCGAAAATGCATAGATCGCCACCCAGCGCGACACCTGGGATCGCACGCGGTGCTCGAGTTCACGCGTCGCGCCGAAGAAGATAAATGCGCCGGACAGTGGATTGACGATCGAGAACAGGGCGCCGAAGGCCAGCAGGAAGGTCTTCACTGAGCGCCCTGGATGAGCCGGGCCAGGCTACGCAACTCGTCGCGGCCGGTGTCGGAGACCGCGCAATACTCCAGATCCCCTGCCCGCCAGAAGAGCAACCGATAGCCGTTGCGGGTGACTTCCCTGCCGCCGGCTGCACGGGCGTCCGCGGCCCAGCTGAAGACATCAATGAGGTGCGCACCGTGCTGATAGACCAGCACCGCCGAGCGCTGATGCGCCACGTAGTCCGCGCGCCCGCCGATGAGCTTGTAGCCCTGCGGATCGAAGTCGGCCACTGCCGGGGATACATCGGTGTGGCCTGCAAACCAGGGCTTGACGGTGTGGCGGTCCGAGGACACCACGTCGATCAGGTGCGATGACATCAGCGAGCGCAGGTGCGCGCTGGTGAGATCCTCGACCACGGCATCGGTATGGAGCGGCGACCACAGGAAAAGTGCCAGGGCGGCAGCGACCGCCGAGAGCCCCACGCCACTGAACGCACCGCGCCAGTACGGCCGCCCCAAAAGCGGCAAGGATCGCCACGCGCGGCGGGCGCCCGCGGTCACGGGCTCCTCGTCCAGCATCCGGCGCACGCGCGCCGCCAGTGCCGGCGGCACTTGAAAGTAGCCGAGGTCGCGTCGCAATGCGGTGCGCGTGCGCTTCAGATGCTGGTGCAATTCGCGGCACTCCGTGCAGCGCTCGAGGTGGCGCTCGATCTCGACCGCCGAGACGGCGTCGACCTCGCCGTCGAAGTAGGCCTGCACCCGCAGCGATTCAGCGCACAGCACGCGGAGCGCCCTCCACGGTTTCGAGCCAACGTCCCTTGAGCAGGGTCCGCGCGCGCGCCAGGCGCGACATCACCGTGCCGATCGGTGCCTCGATGACCGACGCGATCTCGCGATAGCTCAGGTCCTCGATCTCGCGCAGGATCAGCACCTCGCGATACTCCGCCGGCAGTGCCTGCATGAGATGATCGAGCGTGCGCGCCTCATCGAGCCGGATCGATACCGCCTCGGGATCGGGTGTGTCTGCAATCATCGCTTCGCCGTCCACGGCGTCATGCTCCTCCGGCAGTGGTACCTGGGATCGTCGCTGGCGCTGCTTGAGTGCGGTGAAATGACAGTTGCGCACGATTGCGAACAGCCACGACTTCACGTCGGAGATCCGCAGGGCGTCAAAGGCCCGAAACGCGCGCAGAGCCGCCTCCTGCAGCACGTCGTCGGCATCGGCCGGGCTCGGCGCCAGCCAGCGCGCAAAGCTGTAGGCCGCATCGAGATGCGGCAGCACCTGGGCCTCGAAGCGGCGACGCTTATCATCCATGGAGAGAACCGCACACTAACGGTAAAAGACCGGCGGATGAGACATTTTATTCCGCGTAAGCGGACGCCCTCTTAAGTATATTAAAAGTTAGATATACATCGCATCATATTGTTTTAACACACTAACTATCGCCAGTTGCTGCGCCATCGTGGCGGCGCGGTCGGCTGTCGCGGTGACGTAGAATCCGCGCGGGGGAATTGCACCATGAAATTACCGCGCATTTTTATTCTCATCCCGCTGCTCGCCGCCGTTCCCGCCGGGGCACGGGCCGCATCAACGACTGCCTCCGACGAGCAGTCACGCTGGCGCGTGGCGGCGGCTGAGACTCACATCGTGCGTGATGACTGGGGCATCGCCCACATTCATGGGCGCACCGACGCCGATGCGGTGTTCGGCATGATCTACGCGCAGGCCGAGGACGATTTCAATCGCGTCGAGACCAACTATCTCAACGCCATGGGACGACTGGCCGAGGCCGAGGGGGATTCGGCCGTCATCCAGGACCTGCGCATGAAATTGTTCATCCATCCGGACGATCTCAAGAAGCAATACGCCAGGAGCCCCGCGTGGCTGCAGAAGCTCATGGTGGCCTGGGCCGACGGTCTGAATTTCTTTCTGCAGAGCCACCCGCAGGTGATACCGCGCGTCATTCATCGCTTCGAACCGTGGATGGCCTTGAGTTTCAGCGAGGGCAGCATCGGCGGCGACATCGAGCGCGTGCAACTCGGTGCGCTGCAGAGTTTCTATGGCGGCGAGCACAGCGCGGCGCTGCGCGCAGCGGTCAAGGACGAGGAACCGCGTGGCTCGAACGGCATCGCGATCGCACCGTCGAACACGCTCAATCACCACGCGCTGCTGCTGATCAACCCGCACACCTCATTCTTCTTCCGCTCCGAGCTCCAGGTCACGAGCGATGAGGGTCTGAACGCCTATGGCGCGGTGACCTGGGGGCAGTTCTTCATCTACCAGGGCTTCAACCAACGGCTCGGCTGGATGCACACCTCGAGCGGTGTCGACAATGTCGATTTATTTGCCGAGACCATCGTCAACCAGAACGGTCGGCCCTTCTACC
>DASYNV010000362.1:0-7325 GCA_036008365.1 Steroidobacteraceae bacterium
CGGCAGCGCGGGGTGCCGCTGCACGTCGATGCCGCGCAGAGTGCCGGCAAGGCCGAGATCGATCTCGCGCGCTGGCCCGTGGATCTGCTGTCCCTGACCGCGCACAAGCTCTGCGGCCCCAAGGGCGTAGGCGCGCTCTACGTGAGTCCGCAACGCCGTGCACAGCTGCAGCCGCTGATCTTCGGCGGCGGTCAGGAGCGCGGCCTGCGTTCCGGTACGCTCGCGGTGCATCAGATCGTCGGCTTCGGCGTGGCCTGCGAGCTTTGCACGCAGGGGCGGCTGGCCGAGGCGCAACGCATCGAAGCGCTGCGTGTGCGGCTGTGGCAGGGCCTGGGCAGGATCGAAGGCGCCCTGCTGAACGGTCATCCAGCCCGACGCGTGCCTGGGATACTCAATGTGTCCTTTCGGGGCGTCGAAGGCGAGAGTCTGCTGCTCGGACTGCCCGAGTTGGCGCTATCGACCGGCTCGGCCTGCAACTCCGACACCGATGAGCCCTCTTATGTCCTGCGGGCGCTGGGGCGCGATACCGAGTTGGCGCAGAGCTCGCTGCGTTTCAGTCTCGGTCGTTTCAGCACTGAGGACGAAGTTGATCTGGCCGTGAGTGCGGTGCGACGCGAGGTCGGGCGCCTGCGCGCGGTGGCGCCATGAGCGTCGATCTGCTCGAGCCACAGATTCGCGAACTCTTTACGACGCTCGATCATGCCGGTGAGCTGGACCCGGCGGAGGGCGCGAGCGTTGCCACCGGGGAGGCGGGCCGCGAAGAGCTGGGCACCCGTGTGCGGATCGCGCTGCGAATCGCGGACGGGCGGGTGCAGGCGGTGCGCTACCGGGCCTACGGCTGTCCCCACACGCTCGCCACCTGCGAGTGGTTGGCGAGGACCCTCGAAGGTCGCCGGCCCGACGCGCTCGAGATTGGCAATCCGCTGGATTGGGCTCGGCAACTCGACGTGCCGGCGGCTAAGCTGGGCCGATTGCTGGTGGTCGAGGATGCGCTTCAGGCAGCGCTGACACGGTCATGACAAAAGCGTAGTAGAATTAAGGATCTGCCGATGAGGATTATGGCAATTTCATTGAGCGAGTCAGCGGCCGAGCGCGTGCGTGATCGCCTGGCGAGTCGGGGCCATGGGATTGGCCTGCGCGTGGGCGTAAAGCCGGCGGGCTGCTCGGGCTTTCGCTACGTGGTGGACTACGCCGACGAGCCTCAGGCGGACGACCTGGTGTTCGAATCCCGCGGCGTGAAAGTATTCGTCGACGGCGCGAGCCTGTCCGCGATCGACGGCATGCGCATCGATTTCGTGCGTCAGGGACTTAACGAGAGCTTCCGCTTCGAGAACCCCAACGTGCGCGGCGAATGCGGCTGCGGCGAAAGCTTCACTGTCTGAAAAGCCTTAAAAGTCGGGCACTTCCGCGTTTGAACGGATTGCCCGCAAAGGGTCGCAACCCCTATACTGCCGGCCTTTTTTCGGCACCGAGGTTGTCATGGCGCTCGAGCGCACCCTATCCATCGTCAAGCCCGACGGCGTGTCCCGCAACCTGATCGGCGAGGTGTATCGGCGCTTCGAGAGTCAGGGGCTGAAGGTCGTCGCGGCCCGCATGCTGCGGCTGACGCTGCCGCAGGCGGAGTTGTTCTACGAGGTGCATCGCGAGCGGCCGTTCTACCAGGATCTGGTGCGCTATATGACCTCCGGGCCAGTCGTGGCACAGGTGCTCGAGGGCGAGAATGCGGTCGCCCGCAATCGCGAGATCATGGGCGCCACGGATCCGAAGAAGGCGGCCGCCGGTACCATCCGCGCCGACTTGGCACAGAGCATCGAGCAGAATGTGGTTCATGGCTCGGACGCAACCGATACGGCCGCACGCGAGATCGCCTTCTTCTTCAGCGTCACCGAGATCTGTCCGCGCATCTGAATTCAGGGTGCCACGCGCATGCAAGAGCTCAACTCCCCGGATTCCCCGCCCTCGACGTCGCCTGGCAGCCGGGTGAATCTGCTTGCCTTGCCGCGGCCGCAGCTCGAGCAGTACTGCGAGACGCTGGGATCCAAGCGCTTCCGCGCGCGCCAGCTCATGAACTGGCTGTACAAGCGCGGTTGCGATCGATTCGAGGATATGAGCGATCTGGCGAAAGACTTCCGCGCCAGGCTCGCAGAGCAGGCGCAGGTCGGCCTGCCGCAGATCCTGCGCGTGCAGCGCGCGAGCGATGGCACCTGCAAGTGGCTGTTGCGGGCCGATGCCAGCCAGGCCTACGAGATGGTCTACATCCCGGAGAGCGATCGCGGCACGCTCTGCATTTCCTCGCAGGTGGGCTGCGCGCTCGACTGTTCGTTCTGTGCGACCGCACAGCAAGGTTTCAATCGCAACCTGAGCACCGCGGAAATCATCGGCCAGGTGTGGCTTGCCAATCGCGAACTTGGGCAAAAGCCCGGTGGCGATCGCATCGTCACCAACGTCGTGCTCATGGGCATGGGTGAACCACTGGCGAACTTTCGCAACGTGGTGCCGGCGCTGCACATCCTGCTCGACGATCTGGCTTTCGATCTCTCGCGCCGGCGCGTGACGCTGTCGACTTCGGGCCTGGTGCCGCAGATCTACAAGCTCGCGCAGGAGACCAACGTTGCGCTGGCGGTGTCGCTGCATGCGCCCGACGATGCGCTGCGCAGCCAGCTGGTGCCGATCAACCGCCTGCATCCGATTGCCGAGCTGCTCGAGGCCTGCTGGCACTATATCGACGAGCGCAATGGCCGCAGCGTGACTTTCGAATACGTGATGCTCGAGGGGGTCAACGACAGCACGAGCCAGGCATGCGCGCTGGCGCGGCTGCTCGCAGGGCATCCCGCGAAGGTCAATCTGATCCCGTTCAATGCGTTTCCGGGCACTCCCTACCGGCGCTCGAGCGATGCGACCGTCGCGCGATTTCGCGATGAGCTGCTGCGCGCCGGCGTGATGGTGACCGTGCGCCGGACACGCGGCGAGGATATCGATGCCGCCTGCGGCCAGCTGGTCGGCCAGGTGATCGATCGCACCATCGTCCGGCTGGGCGATCGCGTGAGCGCAGCGCAGGCGCGCGAGCGCGCGGGGGCGAGCCTGTGAGCTGGCGTCACCTGGGTCCGGCCTGGGCGGTGCTGGCGCTCTCAGTGCTGTGCGGCGCCTGCCAGAGCAACAAGACGCCGACGGTCAACGCACCGCCGCCTCGCTACACGGCGCCACGCAACACCGAGACTCAGCGCGAGGGCGCCGCGCAGGCCAACCTGCAGCTTGGTATGGGCTACCTGCAGCAGGGCAATCTCGCGCTCGCCAAGACCAAGCTCGAGCGCGCCAATGCTGAAAATCCGCACAGCGCTGAGATCCACGCCGCGCTCGGCCTGCTCGATGAGCGGCTCGGCAAGGACAAGGAAGCTGACCAGGAATACCGCAGGGCCCTCTCACTCGCGCCAGAGGACCCCTCGATGCTCAACAACTACGCGGTATATCTCTGCAGCCACGGCCGCGCGGCCGAGGGTGTGCACAACTTCGAAAGTGCCGCCACCAACCCGCTGTATCGCTCGCCGTGGGCGGCCTACACCAACGCCGGGGTCTGCCAGCGTCAGGCGCATCACGAGAACGAGGCGGCCGAGCTGTTCGCGCGCGCCCTCCGATCCAATCCAGCCTATGCCGAGGCGGTATTCCAGGCTTCGGATCTCGATCTGGCACAGCAGAAGTACGGCGCCGCGCGCGTGCGCATCGACTTCTTTCTGACCAACAACAGCGCCACTCCCGATCTGCTGCTGCTGGCCTGGCGCGTCGCGCAGGCGCAGAACGATGCCGCCGGCGCCGCGCGCTACGCGCAACGCCTGGCGAAGGAATTCCCCGGCTCGGAGCAGTCGCGCGCGCTCGCAGCAAATCAGGCCAATCCGGGTTGAACATGAGCGCCGCGGACACGGCAAGTGCGGGACCGGGTGCCTGGCTCGCCGCTGCGCGCGAGCAGGCGGGCTGGAGCCTGGTGCAGACGGCGGAACGACTGCACCTGGACGTGGCGGCGGTCAAGGCGCTCGAGGCGGGCGACTATCGTTCCTTCGGCGCCCCGGTTTACGCGCGCGGCCATCTGCGCCGCTATGCCGAATTGGTCGGTTTGCCGCCGCACGAGGTGGAACAGGCGTTCTTCAAGGTGCATCCGACCAGTGCCGCGCCGGACCTGCGCCACGGCGCCGGACTGCTGCAGAAATCCGACGCCGGCGCCGGTGCGCTGCGGCCGATGACCGCCGCCATCGGGGCCGTGATCATGGTGGTGATCGCGCTGATCTGGTGGGCCATGCGCGTGCCGCACGGCCACCACGGAGCACCGGTCACGCCCACGACCTCGACTCAGACTTCCCCGTAAGCGTTGGAGGCTTCTTGACCAATCCGATTCAGCCGGTGCGCGGCATGAATGACGTCTTGCCCGCGGAGATCGGGGCCTGGCAGCACCTGGAGCGGGTCGCGCGCGGGATCTTCGAAGCCTACGGCTACGAGGAAGTGCGCGTGCCGATCGTCGAGCATACGGAACTGTTCAAGCGCTCCATCGGGGAGTTCACCGACATCGTCGAGAAGGAGATGTATACGTTCGAGGACCTGGGCGGCGACAGCCTGACGTTGCGGCCCGAGGCCACTGCCGGCATCGTTCGTGCCGCGATCTCGAACGGGCTGCTGCGCGGGCAGCGCCACAAGCTCTGGTGCAGCGGCGCGATGTTTCGTCACGAGCGGCCGCAGAAGGGCCGTTACCGCCAGTTCTACCAGCTCGATGTCGAGGCGCTGGGTTACCCGGGTCCGGACGTCGATGCCGAGCTGATTGCACTGAGTGCGCGCCTGTGGCGCGAGCTCGCGCTCACGCGCGTACGGCTCACGGTCAACTCGCTCGGTACGCCGGCTTCGCGCCAGGTCTATCGCGAGCGCCTGGTGGAATATTTCCGGGCGCATGAGCGCACGCTCGATGAGGACAGTCGGCGTCGCCTGCACGGTAACCCGATGCGCATCCTCGACAGCAAGAATCCGGAGATGCGCGCGCTCATCGATGGCGCGCCGCTGCTGACCGAATGCCTGGACGATGAATCGCGGCAGCACTTCGAGGCTCTGTGCGCAGCGCTCGAAGCGATGGGTATCGAGTACCAGGTCAATCCGCGGCTGGTGCGTGGATTGGACTATTATTCGCGCACGGTGTTCGAATGGATCAGCGATGCCCTGGGGGCGCAGGACGCGGTCTGCTCGGGCGGCCGCTATGATGGCCTGATTGCCCAGCTCGGCGGTGAGGCGACCCCGGCGATCGGGTTTGCCGCGGGGATCGAGCGGATCGTGGCGTTGCTGGCCCAGACCGGCAGCGTACCGGCTTCGAGGAGTCCGGATGTCTACCTGGTGGCGAGCGGTGAGCGCGCCGAGCGCGCCGCGCTGCGCCTGGCCGAGCAGTTGCGCGATGCCCTGCCGGGACACGGCGTGGTGCTCAATCTGGGCGGCGGCAATTTCAAGACGCAATTTCGCCGTGCCGACCGCAGTGGCGCCCAATTGGCGTTGATCCTGGGCGATGAGGAACTCGATCGCGGCGTGGCCGCCGTGAAACCTTTGCGCCGCGAGGGTGGTCAGAGCGACTGTCCGCTGGCGGAGCTGCCTGCGCGCATCGCGTCGCTGCTGTAGACGAGGGAGAAAGGATTCGTGGACGAGTACCTGAACGAAAAAGAGCAATGGGAACGGCTGCTGGCGAGCCTGCGCGAACAGGCGCCCTGGATGCTGGCCGGAGTGGCCGTGGTGGCTGCCGCGTTTGCAGGTTGGCACTTGTGGCAGGCGCGCGCCGAGCACCGTGCGCTCGAAGCCGCGGGGCTCTACAGCCAAGCGCTCGATGCCTTTACACGCAATGATCTGGCGGGCGGGGTGAAGATCGCCGATCGCGTGGTGCAGGAATTCAGCGGCAGCGCCTACAGCGATCAGGTGAACCTGGCGGCGGCCCGGGTGCAGACTGAAGCACAACAGCTCGATCAAGCCGCCGCGCGTCTGGCGCAGGTGCTGCACAACACGCGTGATCCGGCGCTGGCGCTGGTGGCGCGCCTGCGCCTGGCGCGCGTGCAACTAGCACAGGGCAAACCCGATGAGGCCATCAAGACCCTCGATGCCGTGCCGGCCGGCGCCTTCAGTGCGCGCTACGCCGAAGTGCGCGGTGATGCGCTGCTCGCCAAGGGGGATCGCGAGGGCGCACTCAAGCAGTACCGCGACGCCCGGGCCGGCGGTACCGGTACCGTGGATGCCGAGCTGTTGGATCTGAAGATCAACGAGCTGGCGCACTCGTGAGAGCGCTGAATCGGTTGCTGTGCGTCGGCCTGTGCGCGGCGGCCGTGCTGGGCGGCTGCAGCAAGGACAAGTCCGAGAAACCTGCGGTGCTCGTGCCGCTCACCAACCGCATCGACATCAAGACCGTCTGGCACACCAAGTTGGGCGGCGAGAAGCCGATTCTGCGGCTCGGCCTGGGCGTGGCGGTCGATGATCAGCGTGCTTTCGCCGCGAGCTATAAGGGCAGCGTCGCCGCCTTTGAGGTCGCGAGCGGCAAGGAGTTGTGGCAACGCTCGCTGCGCGCGCCGCTGTCAGCCGGGCCGGCCGCCGGCGACGGCCTGGTCGTGATTGGCAGTTCCAAGGGCGATGTCATCGCGCTTGCCGAGCAGGATGGCGCGCCGCGCTGGCGGGTGCGCATCAACGCCGAGATTCTTTCGGCGCCGGCGATCGGCGATGGACTCGTGATCGTGCGCGGCGTCGACGGCAAGCTGCACGGTCTATCGGCCAAGGACGGCGGCGAGAACTGGGTGATCGATCAGCAGGTGCCACGCCTGTCGCTGCGGGGCTCGAGCCGGCCGATCGTGGTCGGGGATCTCGCCATCTGCGGTTTCGACAACGGCCGTGTGGTGGCCGTGAGCGTCGGCAACGGCAGCAGCGCCTGGGAGGCAGCGGTCGGACAGTCGCACGGCAGCACCGAGCTGCAGCGCCTCATCGACATCGATGCATCGGTGGTAGCCGATGGCGACGATCTGTTCGCGGTCGCCTACCAGGGCCGGGTCGCGCGCCTGTCCCGCGACAGCGGTCAGATTGGCTGGGCCCGCGATCTGTCGAGCTATCGCGGCCTGGCTGTCGATGCCAATGCAGTCTACGTCTCGACCGCCGAGGGCGACCTGGTGCGGCTCGATCGACGCACCGGCATCGAGCAGTGGCGGCAGAAGTCGCTCGAGCGACGCCAGTTGTCGGCGCCCGTGGTCTACCGCGGACGCATCGTGGTGGGCGATCTCGCCGGAGTCGTCCATTGGTTCGATGCCGCCACCGGCGATCCGATCGCGCGCGTGTCG
>DASYNV010000363.1:0-3319 GCA_036008365.1 Steroidobacteraceae bacterium
AATGCGGTCCAGGGACGGGCCGACGCGCAGGCACGCGCGGAGATTGAATATGCAGCGCATCTGCGGACTGATCTGCATTCCAGCGTTGATTTTGAGTGCGTGTTCACGCGCGCCCGAGGCGCCGACAGTTGCGGCAGCGGCGTCGTCCCCGACTCCACCAACGATGCCCGCGACCTTGGCCGATTGGGCGCACGGCGCGCAGTTGTTCGATGGGCTCGGAACGTTTCATCGCCCGACCAGCAGCAAGTCCACCGAGGCACAGCAGTATTTCGATCAGGGCATGCGGCTGCTGTGGGCCTTCAATCACGATGAATCCACGCGCTCGTTCGCGCGCGCGGCGCAGCTCGATCCCCACTGCGCCATCTGCCTCTGGGGTGTCGCGTTGACCGTCGGCCCGAACTACAACATGCCGATGATGGCGGCGGCGCGAGCCAAGGTCGCGTACGGCAGCCTCGAGCAGGCGAACCGAGTGCTGGCCCATGCGAGCCCGGTGGAACGGGCGCTGATCAATGCGCTCAAGGCGCGCTACCCGCGCCCGGCGGCCCTGGATCCTTCCAATGAGGGTCCGGTGCTCGAAGCGTACGCCGGCGCGATGCATACGGTGGCGCAGCAGTTCCCGGCCGATGATGACATTCAGACGATGTACGCCGAATCGCTCATGAACATCAATGCCTGGAAGTTGTGGACAAAGGACGGCCAGCCGGCCCCCGGCACCGACGAGATCGTGCGCACGCTCGAATCGGTTCTGGCCCGAAACCCACAGCACCCGGGCGCCAATCACTACTACGTGCACGCCATCGAAGCGTCGCCGCATCCCGAAAAGGCCGTCGCGGCGGCCGAACGATTGCGCGGCATGATGCCCGCTGCCGGTCATCTCGAGCACATGCCGGCGCACATCATGCAGCGAGTCGGACGGTACGAGGACGCCGCCGAGGCCAATCGCAAGGGCGCCGCAGCCGATCGTATCTATTTCAGCAAGACCGAACCGCTCGATTACTACGCGATGTACGTCGCGCACAATTTTCAGTTTCTCGGCTATTCCGCGGCCATGGAGGGACGCAAGTCCGAGACGCTCGAGGCGATGAAGCAGATGCGCGCCGCCTTTCCCGAGGACGCGATGCTCGCGATGCCGGGCATTGATTGGTCTGGCGCCGAGCCCTACCTCGCGATGGTGCGGTTCGGCCTCTGGGACGAAATCCTCGCCGAACCGCGTCCGAACCCCGCGCTCAAGGCGCTGACGGGAGGTTATCTGTTCACCCGCGCGACGGCGTTGGCCGCGCGTGGCCGCACCAGGGAGGCGCGACAGTCACTCGCCGAGCTCGATCAGCTGCGCGCCTCGCTGCCCGCTGATGCCATGGCCGGGTTCAATTCGGCCGCGGATGTACTCGCGCTGGCGACGCTGCTCGCGAAATCTCAGATCGAGCGCGCCGAGCACAACCGCGTCGCTGCCATCCGCACTCTGACCGAGGCCGTGGCCAAGGAGGACGGGCTGGGTTACGACGAGCCCGCCGACTGGTTCTTCCCCGTGCGGCATCTGCTGGGCGCGGAACTGTTGCAAGCCGGCAGGAGCGTCGAGGCGGAGGCAGTCTACCGCGAAGATCTGCGCCGCAATCCGAACAACGGCTGGTCGCTGTTCGGGCTGGCCCAGGCGCTGCGGGCCCAGGGCAAGCGGAACCAGGCCGCTGTCATCGATGGCCAGTTCCGCGATGCCTGGCAGCACGCCGACGTCACGCTGACGGCGTCTCGCCTCTAACCGCGTCGCGCCTGCAACGAACCGCTCCGCGGGAGCTCCAGGGCCGCAGACGCCGGCGGGGTCATGCGCGCGTCATACTCCGGTGTTTGCCTATGGACACCTGTCACGGTGCGAGCCAAGCTCGCCGCGGTTGTCACGAGGCCGAAAGCATGCAAGCCACGCCAATCGATGCCGAGCTGCTCAGGAAGATGGACGCCTACTGGCGCGCCGCCAATTACCTGTCGGTCGGCCAGATCTACCTGTACGACAATCCGCTGCTCAAAGAGCCGCTGACGCTGGCGCACATCAAACGCATGCTGCTCGGACATTGGGGCACGACGCCGGGTCAGAATTTCATCTACGTGCATCTGAACCGGATCATCAAGCAGTTCGATCTGAACATGATCTACATATCCGGACCCGGGCACGGCGGTCCGGCGCTCGTCGGCAACACCTATCTCGAGGGCACCTACAGCGAAATTTATCCACAGATCAGCCGCGATGAAGCGGGACTGCGGCGACTGTTCCGCCAGTTCTCGTTTCCGGGCGGCATTCCGAGCCACGTATCACCGGAATGTCCGGGCTCGATCCACGAGGGCGGTGAGCTCGGTTACTCGCTGAGTCACGCCTTCGGCGCGGTGCTCGACAATCCGAGCCTCGTGGTGGCATGCGTAATCGGCGACGGCGAGGCCGAAACCGGGCCGCTCGCGACCGCCTGGCACTCGAATAAATTTCTCGATCCGGTGCACGACGGCGCGGTGCTGCCCATTCTGCATCTCAACGGCTACAAGATCGCCAACCCGACCGTACTGGCGCGCATTCCGCGCGCCGAGCTCGCGCAGCTGCTCAAGGGCAGTGGCTGGGAGCCGTACTTCGTCGAGGGCCGCGAGCCGCAGGCGATGCATCGTCTGATGGCCTCGACGCTCGACCGGGTCGCGCAACAGATCCTGGACATCCAGCACCAGGCACGCGCGCAGGGCGCGGCCGAGCGGCCGCGCTGGCCGATGATCGTGCTGCGCTCGCCCAAGGGCTGGACCGGACCCAAGCGCGTCGACGGCGTGCCGAACGAAGGCACGTTTCACTCCCACCAGGTGCCGCTGTCGGTGGGACCCAACGCGCCGAAGAAGCACCTGCGGCAGCTCGAGCAGTGGCTGCGCAGCTATCGACCCGAGGAGTTGTTCGACGAGCAGGGCCGCCTCAAGAGCGAGCTCGCCGAACTCGCGCCGACGGGCGAGCGCCGCATGGGCGCGAACCCGAACGCCAATGGCGGAATATTGCTGCGCGACCTGAAGTTGCCGGATTTCCGCAGCTACGGAATCGCCGTGGCGCAGCCGGGTATCGGCGGCATCGGCGACACGCGCGTGCTGGCGCCGTTCCTGCGCGATGTGATCGGCATGAACGAGGAGCAGCGCAACTTCCGCCTGTTCGGCCCCGATGAGACCGTTTCCAATGGACTCGAAGAGGTGTTCAAGGTCACCGCGCGCCAGTGGCAGGGCAAGCTCGAGCGCAACGATGAGTACCAGGCTCGCAGCGGCCGGGTGCTCGAGATGCTGAGCGAGCATCAGTGCGAGGGCTGGCTCGAGGCTT
>DASYNV010000364.1:0-3401 GCA_036008365.1 Steroidobacteraceae bacterium
CCAACCGAGGCCACATTCAGGCGGTTGCAGTTGTGACCAAGCGCCTGTGCGCGCTGCAGGTGGAGGGCAAGACGCTGCACCACGTGGGCGTTCCGATCCACTGGGGCTTCAAGGGAGTCGCCAGGCCTGGGTACCTTGCCAACACGCTGACGCCGTTTGTCGGCGATGGCAACTCGCAGACGCCTGAGTTCAAGTCCTTCCTGGTCAAGGTCGAGAAGGTCTAGGGGAATCACGATGGCGCTGCAATCCCTCGACATCGCGCGGCGCTCGGCGACCACTACGCCCGAACCGCAGGTGCGCCAGTCGTACACCGGCACGGTCGCCAAGCTCATCGACACGAGCAAGTGCATCGGCTGCAAGGCCTGCCAGGTCGCGTGCATGGAATGGAACGACCTGCGCGATGACATCGGCACCAACGTTGGCTCCTACGACAATCCCCCCGATCTGACGGACCGCTCGTGGACGGTGATGCGCTTTACCGAGTACGAGAATCCCAAGGGGGATCTCGAATGGCTGATCCGCAAGGACGGTTGCATGCATTGCGCAGACCCGGGGTGCCTGAAGGCGTGCCCGTCCCCGGGAGCGATCGTGCAGTACGCGAACGGCATCGTGGACTTTCACGAGGAGAACTGCATCGGCTGCGGCTATTGCGTTACCGGGTGTCCGTTCGACGTTCCGCGCATCTCCAAGCGCGACAAGAAAGCGTACAAGTGCACGCTGTGCTCCGACCGCGTGGCGGTCGGGCTCGAGCCGGCCTGCATCAAGGCATGTCCCACCGGAGCACTCGTGTTCGGCACCAAGGAGGACATGCAGCAGCACGCCGCCGAGCGCGTCGCGGACCTCAAGTCACGCGGCTTCGAGCAGGCGGGTCTCTACGATCCGTCGGGTGTGGGCGGCACGCACGTGATGTACGTTCTGCATCATGCCGATCGCCCGCAGCTGTACGCGGGACTGGCGGCCGACCCGCACATCAGCACATTCGTCAGATTGTGGAAAGGCAAGACCAAGCCGCTCGCGCTCGTCGTAATGGGGCTCACCGCGCTGGCCGGCTTCTTCCACTTCGTGCGCGTAGGTCCGAACGAAGTCGACGAACGCGACGAAGCGGCCGCGCGCCAGGCTCTTGAGAGTGCGCAGCCACGCAGACCTCCGCCGGGCGCCGGCGCTGCGGAGAGACGCCCATGAGCGATACCGAACACCGCGACACCATCGTTCGCTACACCCCGCGGGTACGCACCAATCACTGGCTGCTCGCGCTCGCCTTCGTGCTGGCCGCGCTCTCGGGGCTCGCGCTGTTTCATCCGGCGCTGTTCTGGCTCAGCGGCCTGTTCGGCGGTGGTCCGTGGACGCGCATTCTGCACCCCTTCATCGGGGTTTTCATGGCGCTGGTGTTCGTGTTTCTCGCCGCGACCGTGTGGGATGACAACCGTCTGCAGGCTGCCGACTGGCAATGGCTGCGGCAGTGGCGCGACGTGGTCAACAATCGCGAGGAGCGCCTGCCGGAAGTGGGACGCTATAACGCCGGGCAGAAGCTCTTGTTCTTCGTGATCGTCCTGTGCCTGACCGGCCTGGTGCTGTCCGGCATTGTCATATGGCGCGCGTATTTCTCGCTCTATTTCTCGATCGGCGTGATCCGGCTCGCGGCGCTGGTGCACGCGGTGTGCGCGTTCGTACTGGTCTGCTCGATTCTGGTTCACATCTATGCGGCGATCTGGGTACAGGGCTCCGTCCACGCCATGGTCAGGGGAACCGTGACATCGGGCTGGGCATGGAAGCATCATCGGGCCTGGTTTCGCCAGATCATTCATGCCGCGCATCCTCGAACCGGGCCAGATTGAAGCTTTCGCCGAGCGGTCGATTGCACGGATTCGACTGCCCGAGCGAACCGCTCCATTCGCGGCACGCGCCGCGCGGCTGCGTGCCCTGAGCGCGCCCGGCGCCATCGGGCACGCCATCGGCGATTATCTGCGTTTGATGGCCGCGGTGGCCGACGCTCAACAGGCAGCGCTGCGGACCTTCGAGGCTTGCTTGCCCACGCCGGCACAGATCGGCCAGGCGCGCGAGCATCGCATGCCGCCCATACACGCCACCGGCTGGCCGCGCCCCCTCGAGTGGCGCGAACTTGCAGTGCACATTGCCGCTGCAGCGGTGGCCGCGGCGGAGGTTCCCGCCGGCGTCCGCCAGGTGCATCAGCTGCTGTGCGCCCTGCCGCCGCAGCAGATGGAAGCGCAGGCCGACGCGCTGCTCGCCACGCGTGTCGACGGCGTCGAGGGCGGCACGGCGCCCTTTCTGATGGCCGCGCTGCAGGTGTGCTGGGTTGCGGTGGCGAGCCGCCTGCAGCCAGCGGATGTCAGCCAGCTCGAGGTGCCCGGGCTATGTCCGGCCTGTGGCACGCTGCCGGTCGCCAGCATCGTGCGCGCGGATGAGCGCTCGCAGGGTCACCGCTACCTGCACTGCGCCCTATGCGCTACCGAGTGGCACCTGGTCAGGGTTACCTGCAGCCACTGCCAGAGCACCGCCAACATCACCTACCACACGATCGCCGGCGGCACGGAGGCCATCCGGGCCGAGTCTTGCGATCAGTGTCATACCTACCGCAAGATCCTCTACCAGGAAAAGGACGTGGGCGTCGAGCCGGTGGCCGATGACCTGGGAAGCCTCGCACTCGATCTGCTGATGGCCGAAGCGGGCTATCACCGTGGCAGCGGCAACCCGCTGCTGTGGCAGGGCTCGTGACGGGCACGCCGCCAGCGCCCTTTTCCGTGACGCTCGCGGAACCACCGCGCCAACATGCGCCGCACGTGCGGCGCGAGAACGATGCCCGCACACGAGACGGTCAAGCTGGCCGAACCCGCCCAGGCGGCCGAAATTCCTTCGGTCGATCGCCTGTTGAACGCGCGGACGCTGCAGCCGCTGGTGGCGCAGCATGGGCGTACGCGTGTCGCGGCAAGCCTGCGCTTGCATCTCGAGGGTTTGCGGCGCGCCGCGCTCGCCGCCGGCCTGCAGCGCGCTGATTTAGCCGAGGAGGCGATCGTCGCCGCCGCGGCGGCCCAGCTGGCTGCGGCAACGCGCCCATCGCTGCGCCCGGTCTTCAACCTCAGCGGCACGGTGTTGCATACCAACCTCGGTCGCGCGCTGCTGCCCGATGAGGCCGTGCGGGCCGTCGGTAGCGCGCTGAGCGCACCGGTCAACCTCGAGTTCGATCTGCAGTCGGGGCGGCGCGGCGAGCGCGATACGCTGGTCGAGAAGCCGCTGTGCGAGTTGAGCGGCGCGCAGGCCGCGCTGGTCGTGAACAACAACGCCGCCGCGGTGCTGCTGATGCTGAGCGTGCTGGCGCAGCGGCGCGAGGTGCTGGTGTCGCGCGGTGAGCTCATCGAGATCGGCGGGGCGTTCCGCCTCCCCGA
>DASYNV010000365.1:0-1827 GCA_036008365.1 Steroidobacteraceae bacterium
TAAGAGCACCAACGCGACAACAGCGCAGCATCCAAGAACAGCTCGGTTGCGATTCTTCATGCGCCGTCACTGGACGGGATTGGAATTGCCCGCATCGCGCGGGTCAATCGGCTTGCGCCCGGCAAAGCCCTCGTCCTGCCGGTGGTAAAAACGAATGCGGTCTTCGCCGAGCCGCCAGCAGAGATACACATCTTCGTTGTTCATCCGCGACGGAAAATCGAGCAGCCCCTGATCCAGATCCTTCACCACGCAGCCGGTCGCCTCGATCCGTTCCAGCGCCGCCTGCATCGTCTCCGCGTGGCTGTCGCGCTCGATGCGCGTCTTCGCCGCCTTCTCGTAGGGCACCCGCAGGCCCCCGGCGCGCTGGATGCGCTCCGCGAGCGCCCGCAGCTCTTCGTCGCGCTCTCCCATCTTTCGCCGCGCGTCCATGGCCTCGAGCAGCACCGGCTCCAGTTCCACGCGCGTGCGCTCCGCTTCCGTCAGCGTGAACAGCTTATATTCTTCGTCGCCCATCGAATCCGCTTCCCTTCCAAAGTCTCTGCCAATCTTCACCCGCCGATGTTGACCATCGTCCGCGACGGCGGAACAAAATCCAGCTCGTTGATCCGGTGCCCCTTTTCTTTTTCCATCACCACGCCGCGAATCTCTTCCGCGATCTCCGCGTCGCCCGCCCCGCCCCGCAGCATCCATTTCAGGTCGTGGTCGTCCTTGCTGAAGAGGCATGTCCGCAGCTTGCCGTCCGCCGTCAGCCGGATGCGCGAGCAGTGCCCGCAGAAAGCCTGCGTCACCGGCGCCACCAGCCCGATTTCTCCGCGCCCGTCGGCGAAGCGGTACTTCCGCGCCGTCTCGCTTCGCTCGTGCGGCACCGGCTCGAGCTCCCAGCGCGCCCGGATCCGCTCCAGCGTCTCCGCCGCCGTCACCACCAGCCCGCGCGTCCAGTGCCGGTCCGCATCCAGCGGCATGAATTCGATAAAGCGCATGATCAGATCGCGCTCCCGTGCAAATTCCGCGAACGCTTCCACCTCGTCGTCGTTCAGCCCGCGCACCAGCACCGCGTTCACTTTCACCGGCCGCAGCCGCGACGCCTGCGCTGCATCGATCCCCGCCATCACTTTCTCGAACGACTGCGTCCGCGTGATGCGCTCGAACTTCGCCGGGTCCAGCGAATCCAGGCTGATATTGATGCGATTGAGCCCCGCCTCCACCAGCCGCTCGCACCGCTCCGCCAGCAGGTGGCCGTTCGTCGTCATCGACAGGTCCGCCACGCCCAGCGCCCGCAGCCGCGCGATAAAATCCTCCACGCCCGGCCGCACCAGCGGCTCCCCTCCCGTCACGCGCACCTTGCGGATCCCCATTCCCACCAGGATGCGCGCCAGCCGCTCCATTTCCTCCCAGCGCAGCAGCTCGCCTTCCGCCATGTGGTTTTCCGGGTCGGCGGAGCGGCAGTAGACGCACCGGAAATTGCATCGGTCCGTCACCGAGATCCGCAGGTCGGTGATCGCTCGTCCGAATTTGTCTTGCAATGTCATTTGCTGTTTTCGCTGCGCGCGCGCCGCGCGCGGCGGCCCACCCGCGCCCCAAAAATCAAAAAGCCTGAATCCCTTCGCCCAACAGCGCGTTTGGATTCAGGCAGCGCGGCCCACGCTTCACGTGCGCCGCGACATTCTCCTTTCCAAACACGGGAGGCGCTGGCGTTTCCGCCCGCACCCTGCGCGCCCGGTCATCCGGACGCCTCCCGCCCGCATCGTGCGCGGGGGGATCGTCCCCGGGCCATGGGATGTCTCTCCCGCAGGCGCCGGGGATCGGAGAACTTTCAGCCCTGATTCT
>DASYNV010000366.1:0-18598 GCA_036008365.1 Steroidobacteraceae bacterium
CAACGCTTCGGCATGACCGAGATCGATGAAGATCACATGGCGGCCCGACAGCAGCTCGGTATCGGGACCGAACATCGGATGCAGCGAAGTCACCGCGACACCGGCGTTACGCAGTGCCTCGAAACCCGCGCGCAGCGGTGACTTGAGCGAGCCGAGATCGAACACCACGCCGGGCGGCCGGCGCGCGGCGAGCTCTCCGAGGATGGTGTTGGTGGTCCCGAGCGGCGCCGCTACCACGATCAGGTCGTGATCGAGCGCCGAGGTGCGCCAGTCGGCGATGCGCTCGAATCCGGCGGCGGCTTGCTTCGGGTCCGCCACTTGAACCATGAACCCCTGTGAGCTCAGGAACTGCACGAACCAGCCGCCCATCTTGCCGGCGCCACCGATCACGAGTGCGCGGCGGCCGCTGCCCGAGGCCTGGGCCACCACTCTGGCACGCTCCTGTGTGCCCAGCGACGAGCGGATCAGCAGCCGCATGACCGTCTCGGCCACATCGGGCGAGACGCCGATGTTCTGTGCGTAGCTGCGGGCGCCGAGCAGCACCTCGCGCTCGCGGCCGTAGTCGCGGGTCGGATAGCCGGTGGAACGCTTGACGCGTGCGATCTCGCGGCTCTTCGCCTGCCGTGCTGCGATGATCTGCAGCAGTTGCTGATCCAGTTGATCCAGCTGCTTGCGTAGCTCGTCGAGATCCATGCGCAGATCCAGTGAGGATGGTCCGCCTTTGTATCGGTAATCTCGCGCCTGCCGCAAGCGCGGCGTCTGGCGAGTGCGCGCGGTGCAACGGGCGGCTACCATGCATCGATGGCGCTGTACCAGGAATATCTGCCCGATCCGCTGCCGGCCGAGCCGCTGGCGCTGGCAGCGGCGTGGCTGGATCAAGCGGTTCGCGAGGCCGCGCAGGCCAATCCGAACGCCATGGTGCTCGCGACCGCCGATCAGCACGGCCAGCCCTCGGCGCGCATCGTCCTGTGCAAGGAAATCCGGCCGCAGCCAGGCTACCTGAGCTTCTTCAGCAACTACGAATCGCGCAAGGGCACCGAGCTTGCGGCCAATCCGCGCGCCGCGGCGGTGTTGCACTGGGATCAGTTGCGGCGCCAGGTACGGATCGAGGGCCCGGTGACACTGGCCGCAGCGGCCGCGAGCGATGCCTACTTCGCCTCGCGCGCCTGGCAAAGCCGCATCGGCGCGTGGGCGAGCCGGCAAAGCGTTTCGGTGCCCTCGCGCGCGGCGCTGGCGGCGGCCGTGGATCGCACCGCGCGACGCTTCGGCGTGCCCTCGCCCCTGCAGAGCGCCGACGATGCACCCGATCCCGGCGTCGCGATTCCGCGGCCGCCGCATTGGGGTGGCTACCAGCTTTGGGCCGAGGCGGTCGAGCTGTGGGTGGAAGGCGCGGCGCGGCTGCATGACCGCGCACGTTGGACGCGCACGCTCGAGCCCGGCACCGACGGATTCAACGCCGGCGGCTGGAGCGTCACGCGGCTGCAGCCTTGACGCCGCTAGCCTGCGCAGCGCTGACGATCGCGGCCGGCTCGCGCGTACTGGTGCGCGATCTATCGATGTCGCTCGCCCGCGGGGAGTTCCTGGCCATTCTCGGCCGCAATGGCTGCGGCAAGAGCCTGACGCTGCATGCGCTCGCCGGGCTGGCTGCGCCGCGCGACGGCAGTGTGTTGCTGCAAGGTGCCGATGTGCGAACGCTGCCGCGACGCCAGGTGGCACGCCAGCTGGGCCTGCTGCCGCAGGATCGCGAGGAATCGCTCGCCATGACCGTGCTCGAATCGGTCATGATCGGCCGCCATCCGCACTTGAGCTTCTGGCAGCGTGAGGGGCCCGACGATCTGGCGATCGCGCACTCGGCGCTCGCGCGTCTCGGTCTGGCCGAGTTCGCGCAACGCCTGGTGACGACTCTGTCGGGGGGCGAGCAACGGCGCGTGGCTATGGCGGCGCTGCTGGTGCAAGCGCCGCAGATCTACCTGCTCGATGAGCCAAGCAATCACCTCGATCCACTGCACCAGATCCAGGTGTTGAGAGTGTTCCGCGACCTCAGCGGCCAGGGCGCCAGCATCATCGCCACGCTGCACGATCCCACGCTGGCCGATCGTTTCGCCGACCGCGTGCTGCTGCTGTACGGTGATGGCCGTCATCGGCTCGGCACGGCGGCCGAGATCCTGGACTCCGAAGCGCTGTCGGAGCTGTACCTGACGCCGATGCAGACGCTCGGCGCCGCGCCGCGCCGCGCCTTTCTGCCGGCTTAGGGCGCGCCCAATGCCGCGAGCACCGCGGCATGCATGGCCGGATTGCCCGCCAGGATCGCGGTCGAATTCATGCCGATGTCCTCGCCGACCAGATCGGTCACCGTGCCGCCGGCTTCGCGCACGATCACGGTCAGCGCCGCGATGTCGAGGATGTTGACGTCCGACTCGAGCACCACCTCGAGCGCGCCGCGCGCGAGCAGGTGGTAGTGCAGAAAATCGCCGTACCCGCGCAGCCGATTGAGGCCGCCGATGAGCGCCCCAAACCTTGCCCAGCGCGCGGGTGAGGCTGCCAGCGTCTTCAGATTGCCGACTGACATAATGGCCGCATCGAGCTTGTCGATGACGCTGACTTGCACGCGCTTGCCGCCGAGGAACGCGCCGGCGCCCTCTTCCGCCCACGCCAGCTCGCCATAGATCGCGGCGCTCGAGACGCCGAGTACCAGTCGGCCGGCGCGCATGAGCGCGATCTGGGTCGAGAAGAACGGACAATCGCGTACGAAGCTCTTGGTGCCATCGATCGGATCGACCAGCCAGATGCTCTCGGATTGCATGCGCTCGCGCCCGGTCTCCTCGCCGAAGAAACCGTAGTGCGGGAAGCGCGTGCACAGCACCGAGCGGATCGCCTCCTCGGACCGCACATCCGCCTCGGTAACCGGAGATCGATCGGACTTGAGCGTGATCGTGAGGTTGCGCTGGTACAGCGGCGCGATTACATCGCTGGCAGCACGCGCCGCATCGAGCGCGGCTCTTAGTTCCGGTGAAGCCATGCGCAACTATATGTCATACGCGCGCACACGAGCATGCGGCTCGCGGGCCCGACCGCGGCCATGTAAAGTAGCGGCATGGGGAACCGATTGTCGCGAATCGTGACGCGCACCGGTGATGACGGCAGCACCGGATTGGGAGATGGGACGCGCGTGCGCAAGGACACGGCGCGCATCGAGGCGCTGGGCGGCGTCGACGAGCTCAATTGCACGATTGGCGTCTTGCTGTCGAACCAGCTACCGGACGACACCGCGGCTGCGTGCCTGACCGAGGTGCAGCACGACCTGTTCGATCTCGGTGGAGAACTCGCCGTTCCGGGCATGGTGCTCATCGACCAGGAGCGGGTTGCCTGGCTGGACCAGCAGCTCGAGCAGTTCAATCGCTCACTGCCGCCGTTGCGGGAGTTCGTGCTGCCGGGCGGTGGCACGGCTGCATCCGCCAGTCACATCGCGCGCGCCGTCTGCCGCCGCGCCGAGCGTAGCTGCTGGGCACTGTCGCGCAGCGAGTCGGTGGCACCGGCGGGGCTGCAATATCTGAACCGACTGTCCGATCTGCTGTTCGTGCTGGCGCGGCGCTTCGCGCGCGCAGAGCGCGGCAGCGAGCCGCTCTGGAATCGCACGCGACACGGCGAGCCGGACGCCTAGGCCAGTAGCGCGCGCAACCGCTGCCAATCGAATGCCGGGCCCGGATCGGTCTTGCGGCCCGGCGCGATGTCACTGTGACCGACCACGTCCCGTGTGCTCAATGTCGGATAGGCAACGCACAGTGCACGAATCAACTGCGCCAGCATGGCGTACTGCGCGGCTTCATACGGCACCTGATCGGCACCCTCGAGTTCGATGCCGATCGAAAAATCGTTACAGGCCTCGCGCGTGCCGTAACGCGACCGCCCCGCGTGCCAGGCGCGCTCGCCAAACGGTACGTATTGCGACGGCTCGCCGTCACGCCGGATGACCGCATGCGCCGAAACCCGCAGGCTCGCGATGGTGTCAAAGCTCGGGTGCGCCTCGGCCGGCAGATTGCCGCAGAACAGGCGGTCGATCCACGGTCCACCGAACTCGCCCTCCGGCAGGCTGATGCCGTGCACGACGATGAGCTCCGGTAGCACGCCCGGCGGACGCGCATCCCAGTGCGGCGACAGCACCTGCCGCGCCGACAGCAGCAGCCCGGTAGCCGAATCGACGCGCAGCGGAGTGGTCATGCAGGGCCCACATGATGCCAAAATGCAGCCATGATCACAGCGCCCTCATCGCGCCGCGCACGCCGATGCGTCTGACGCGCTGCTACGTAGCTTCGGCGCTCGCGGCGCAGTCGGAGCTGACGCTGCCCTCCGGAGCTTCGGCACACATCGCCAAAGTGCTGCGGCTGCGCGTCGGCGCCGAACTCACCCTGTTCGACGGCCGCGGCGGTGAATATGAGGCGACGATGCTCGCGCTCGAGCGCGGCGGCGGCGTGCGCGTGCGGATCGGCGCGCATCGCGCGCAGGAACGGGAAGCACCCGTCGCGGTCACACTGCTGCAATGCCTGGTGCGCGCCGAGCGCATGGACCTGATCGTACAGAAAGCCACCGAGCTCGGAGCGGCGGCGATCGTGCCGGTCGAGAGCCGGCACGGCCTGGTGCGGCTTGAAGCTGCGGCCGCCGAGCGCCGCCGCCTGCGTTGGCTCGCAATCGCCATCGGCGCCTGCGAGCAGTGCGGCCGCAACCGCATTCCCGAGCTGCACGCCGTACAATCGTTCGAGCGCGCCTGCCTCGACGCCGCGGGCGCCCTCACGCGGGGCACGAGCCTGCTGCTCGACCCTTCGGGCACGCACTCGCTCGCGAGTGCGTTGCAGGCGCTGCCGGCCGCACCGGCCATCGCGCCGCTGACGCTCTTGATCGGACCCGAGGGCGGATTCGGCACCGATGAAATCGCGCTGGCGCAATACCATGGGTTTGTGATCTGCCAGCTCGGTCCGCGCGTACTGCGGGCCGAGACCGCGCCGCTCGCGGCGCTCGCGACCGTTCAGGCGCTGCTCGGAGACTTCAGTGCGCGCAGCGTGGCGATGAACTGAGCGCAGCCGCGCACCGCTGCCCGCGGACTTTGCTCATCCGGGTTCCACGACCCATGCCGGCTCGTCGAATTCGCCGAGCAGCGTGATGTCACAATGCTGCGCGGCCTCCTCGAGGATCGCGCGCACCGCCGGATCGCGCCGCCGCTCCATGGCATCGCGCGCCGCCTTCGACTCCCAGCTCGCGATCGCGAGCAAACGCATCGGATCGTCGATCTTGCGGTGCAGGCGTGTGCCCTGCGCGCCCGCGGCCCGCTGCAGGATCTCGCTCACCCGCACCCAGGCCGACGCATACTGCTCGGCCGTATGTCCGGGCTTGATGCGCACTTCGAAAATGTACTTCATCGTGGCGATGCGCGGCGCTCCTGGCCGGCAGGCGGATACAGCAGCGCATTCATCGATTCGCATTGATCTGGCGTGAGTTCGAAATCGAAGATCGCCAGATCCTGGCGCATGTGAGCGGCCGACCGGGTACCGGTCAATGGCACGATGCCGATCTGCGTCAGGTAGCGGAACAGAATCTGCGCCGGTGTGCGGCCGTGGTGACGCGCCAGCGTGCGCACCGTCGCGTGCGCCAGCAGATGCGGGTTCGCGGTCAGCGTCCAGAAGCTCTGGTAAACGATGCCGTGCGCGCGGCAGAAATCGCGCAGCTGTTGGTCGTAGCCGGTATCGGCGTGGAAGCGGTTCTGCAGCACCGTGGGCTGAATCCGCGCAATCTCGCACACCGCGCCGAGCTGTTCGAGCCGTGTGCAATTGCTGATGCCGAGCTGCCGCGTGAGCCCGCCGTCCACCAGCTTCTCCATGGCCCGCCAGACTTCAAGGGTCTCCTGCGGATCGGGCAACGGCGAGTGCAGCAGTAAGCAATCCAGATAATCGGTACGCAGGTTCTTGAGCGACAGGGCGCCGGACTGCGCCACCTGATCAGTCAAGCACGCCCGGGCATCGTACGGAATCTGTCGCGGCTCCTGCCCGGACAGCGGCGTGAATTTGGTCTGCAGGTAGAGCTGGGCTCGCTTCAGCCGCGGGTTG
Organism: Steroidobacteraceae bacterium; assembly: GCA_036008365.1. Classification (GTDB taxonomy): domain Bacteria; phylum Pseudomonadota; class Gammaproteobacteria; order Steroidobacterales; family Steroidobacteraceae; genus FEN-1191. Next base: position 6,096 of record DASYNV010000366.1, read on the forward strand.
AGGCAGGCGGCAATGCCTGCGCCGACGCCGGCTTCGTTGTAGTGCTTGGGCTGGCAGGCCGTGTCGATGCCGCGAAACCCGGCCTCGATCGCACGCTTGACCAACCGTTCAGTGTCATCCTGCTTCCATGCAGTGCCATACAGGATGTCGATTTTGGGCGGCACGCATTCCCCCCGTAGCGCATCACAGAACCTTATCGTAAACGATGAAGCCGAATCGCGTCGCGATCTCAATCCAGGCGGCCTGAGCTACCGGTGCTTCGGCATCTCGACCGGCAAGATGCTCAGCGTCAGCAGCTGCGTGCGTCGCAGGACCGATAGCTCGACCGGCTCGCCGATGTTCCAGCGGCTCAAATGGCGATGCAGCGCATCGACGCTGGCGATGGTGTGCGACTGCGCCGCGATGATGATATCGCCGACGCGCAGATCCGAATCCGCGGCCGGCGTCTCGGGCTCGCGCGAGACCACCTCGAGCGCGTGTTCGCTTGGCAGCGACAGCGCGCGCACCAGGCGTCGATCCAGCCGGCGCGTGCGTCCGGCAATGCCGAGGTATGCACGCCGCACACGCCCGTGCGTCAGCACCTCGGAGATCACCCATTCGGCCGTAGGCGCGGGCACGGCGAAGCCGATGCCCTGCGCGGCCGCGATGATCGCGGTATTGATGCCGACCACGCCGCCGCGCGCATCGACCAGCGGGCCGCCGGAGTTGCCGGGATTCAAAGGCGCGGTGTGCTGCAGAATGCCCTCGATCAGCCTGCCGTCGCTGGCGCGCAGCGTGCGTCCGTGGGCACTGAGCACACCGGCCGACACGGTGGCCTCGAACCCAAACGGGTTGCCGATGGCCACCACGAGCTGCCCGACCCTGGGCCGTGCGCTGGCCGCAAGTCCCGCGGCCGGCAGGCCCGAGGCGTGTGCGCGCAGCACGGCGAGATCGGTGGAGGCATCCTCGGCGATCACGCGCGCCTCCACACTGTCGCCATCGATGAGCGTGATTTCGACGCGCGCCGCCCCCTGTACCACGTGCTGGTTGGTGAGCAAATAGCCGTCGGGGGTCACGATCACCCCGGAGCCGCCGCCCGCGTTGACGATCTCGCCGCGGCGCGTGCGCCCGATATGGACGCTGACGACTGCAGCGCCGACGCGATCGACCACGTCGACCACGGTGCGGGAATAGGCGTCCAGCGCCTGGGTTTCGCCAACCGACGCGGGGGCTTCCGGCAGACTGTCCATGAACCCGGGGCGATGGGGCCGGCGGCACCGGATTTCAAGTGCCCTCGGCGCGTGCCTTGCCGGCGCCAGCGACAATGCCGACATTGGATGCACTAGTCAGCGTCGTCGAGCGTTCCGAGAAAGGCAACCAGATCCGCGATCTCCGGCGCCGACAGCGCCGGCGGATCGCCGCGCCCGCGATCGAAGGGCGGGTCCGAGCTGTCGACGTTCGCCCGATAAGGCGCCGGCAAGTCGTCGAATTTGCGCAGCCGCCCGTGCACGCGCGGGTACCAGCGCTGCGGCAGCGTGTCGCGTTCGGCGTAGAACTCGACCACCTGCTCGAGGGTGCGGAAGCGTCCATTGTGAAAGTAGCGCAAGCGACGGGCGCTGTTGCGCAGCGTCGGTGTCTTGAAGAAGCCGCAGTAGCGCGTCTCCGCGCGCAGGTCGGCACGCCGTGGTCCGCACAGTCCGAGATCATAGAACCCGGCATCGACATTGGCGCTGAGCTCGCGATTGCGGGGCACCCCGAGCGCGCGATAGGCGCGATCGGTGAAGTCGGGCGGCCGCCCGCCCGGCCCGGGCGAATTCGGATGACACGCTGCGCAATTGCCCTTGAGCGGATCGACGAACAGCCTCAGACCGCGCAACTCCTGCGCGCTCAGTGTTGCCTCACCGACCAGAAAACGATCGTAGCGGCTGCTGTAGGGATGGAAGCTCGCATCCTCGAGCTCGAAGCGCTCGAGTGCCGCGGCCGCGGCCGCGGCGGCCTGCGCCGGCCGATCGAACAGCGTCGGTCCAAACAGCTGCTGCAGCAGCGGCGCGTAGCTGGCCTGTTGCAGGCGCTGCGCGAGCGCGTCGATATTCTCATTGCCCATTTCGGCCGGATCGAGCCAGGGCAACAGCGCTTGCGAACGCAGGCTGTCGGCACGGCCGTCGAGCATGAATCCCCCGGCGGGCCCCTCATCCTCGTGCTCCTCGCCACGCTCGACATAGAAGTGCCGCGTGAATCGCGGTGTGTGATCCAGGTAGCGCAGCGAGGGCACCGCGCGCAGCGGGCTCTGATCGAGCCCCGCGCCGCCGCGCGGGGCAAGACCGCCTGCGGGCGAAGTATAGGCATGCGCCGGACTGTGGCAGCTGGCGCACGAGAGCCGCCCCGAGGCCGACAGAGCCGGATCGAAGAACACTTGCCGCCCCAGCTGCGCCATTGGACTCGGCGGTGCCGGCGCATCGGCTGTGGCAAGAGCGGACGCGGCCAGCGCCGCGACCGACAGGCATAGCGCGGCGAGCTCTGCGCGCATGCGTCGGGCCGCTAGGGGAAGTCGAACAGCGTCATCAGATCGCCGATGGCCGGGCCGTTGGTCGGGCGATAGGGGTCCGCAGGATCCGCGATCGGATCGGGCAGGTTGTCGCGACTGCGATCGGACAATGGCGCCAGTCGCCAGTTGCGCTCGATGAACTTCAGTATCGACACGTGATCGCTGTAGGTGTGATCGACATGGCCGCGACGCGCGAACGGCGATATCACCAGCAGCGGCACGCGCGGTCCGTCGCCGAAGAAATCCAGCACCTGGATGTAACCCGAATCGAAGTGGCCGCCACCCTCATCCGTGGTGGCGATGATGGCCGCGTGCGACCAGAGGTCCGGCCGCCGCTGCACGCGCCCGACGATGTCGCGCACCAGGTTCTCGTAGCTGGCAACGACTGAATAACCCGGATGGCCGCTGTCGTGTTTCTTCGGTACCACGAATGAGACGGCCGGCAGCGTGCCGCGCACGAGGTCGCGGTAGAACGAATCCAGCCCCTGCAGCCTCGATCGGAGCGCAGGAGTCGTCATGATCGCAGTCGAGGCGACCAGCGGATCGCCGTCGTTGTTGTACTGCTTGCGCCGCGCGGCCTCGAGCGACAGATGCAGCGTGCGCATCTCGACCGTGAGATCACCGCGGTCGCGTGCCCCGACGTACCACTTCCAGCTGACACCGTGCTGCGAGAGCGCCTCCGCAATGGTCGGCACGGACTGCGGCGGATAGGTTTGGTTGTCGGGACCGAGCGGTTGCGGGTGACCCTCCAGGTCGTAGCCGGCGGCGTAGTTGTTGACCAGGTAGTAGTGCCCGGGGGCACAGCGGCTTGCGATGTGCTTGCGATCCAGCAGCTCGAGAATCGGCGCCACGCCGGGACTGTCGCGCTCGGAGCAATTGACGTAGGAGCCGCCCTCGTAGCCGTCGCGCTGATAGAAGTTATCGCTGCCGGCTCTCGCGTCCGGGTTCTCGATCTGATTCTGCGGCGGCGCCACGGGCCGACCGTCGAGGTTGAAAAAGGGCAGATCGGCGCTGGCGAGCATGAAGAAATCCATGGCGGTGCCGCCCATCATGGGCTGATGGTAGTTGTCGCTCGAAGCGTATCGATCGGCCATGGATCGAAAGTACCTCGCATCGCCGCCGGCCATGTTGAGGAAACCCATGAGCTCGCCGCCCTGCCCGGTCGATCCCGGCAGCACGCCCGAGGTATCGCCACCCATGCCGGTCGTGACGGCCACCCAGGTGAACAGGTCGAGCTTCTGATTCTCCGGACCGCACTGCTGCCACATCTGAAAGAAGCGATGCACCGGATCGCCGGTGGCTGCGGACATCGCGGCGCTCGAGCTGGCAAGCGTCGGCACCGAATCCTCGCGCGGGTAGGGCAGGTAGCGCGAGACTGAATACGGTCCATTCGGCAGATCGGCCGGTATGCGTGGATCCGGACCGCTGCCGACCGGATTGAACTGCAGGTCCTCGACGCCGATCAGCGTCGGTTGCGGCAGGTGCTCGTACGGCGCGGCGCGCGGTGGATCGATCGAGAAATGCGGCGTGGACCGCCCCCGGCGCTGCGCGGCACGCGCGAAATTCGGTCCCGGAGTAGCGTCGGCCTGCACGATGCCCTCGGACAGCAGATTGTTCACGGCCTCCCCGCTGGCGGGTTGCCAGGTCGCAAACACCGCGTCGAAGCTCTGGTTTTCGCCGATGATGACGATCAGATGCCGGATCGGCGTGGCGGTCGTGGCGGGCGGCGCATGCGGTGCGCGAGCCGAACAAACCGGCAGCGCCGCAAATCCGGCGATGATCGCGAGCGTCGCCCGCAGCACTAGCCGGCGTCCCGCTCGGGCATCACCGAGGTTTCCTCGGCGATCATGATCTCAAGCTTTTCAAGATCGGGCACCAGCGGCGTCTCATTGAGCATGCGCACCTGGCACAGCACCGGCGAGCGGTCGCTGAAGGTGCGCGAGTGATCGGCGCGCACGACATCGTTGCTGACGCGCACCAGCTGCGGAAATCCCTGTGAGACGATGCCGAAGTAGCCGGCATCGAGGCGGCCGCTCAGGGCATGAAAGACCACCACACGCGAGCGGCCGCCGATCGGCGGCACCGCTTGACCGCAGGCACATTCGAACGAGATCAACGGCAGCGAGCGCGCATTCCAGTTAACCAGCCCCAGATACCAGGGCGGCGCGCTCTCCATCGGTGTCGGAGTCTGGTAACTCACAACTTCGGCCACGCAGGCGCGCGGCACGAGCAGGCGCGCGTCGGCCAGCGGAATCAGCAGGCTGTAGATTTCGGCGATCCGTTCGGTCATCGGCCGGAACCGGAAGCCACGGCCGCGCCGCGGCGCAGCGCCACCAGCGGCGTGATCGCATCGAGCAGCTGACTCTCCTGATAGGGTTTGCCCAGATAGTCATCGACGCCGAGCTCGATCGCGCGCGCGCGATGCTTCTCACCGACGCGCGAAGTGATCATGATGATCGGCACGTCGCGCAGACGCGGATCGCCGCGAACGTGAGCCGCCACTTCGTAGCCGTCCATGCGCGGCATCTCGATGTCGAGCAGGATGATGTCGGGCACATTCTCGGCCAGCAGCGCGATCGCATCCATGCCGTCACGGGCGGTCAGTACGCGCATGCCGTTGCGCTCCAGCAGCCGCTGCGTCACGCGCCGCACCGTGATCGAGTCGTCGACCACGAGCGCGAAGGTGCGGCGATCCGCCCTTTCGCGCGTGACGGTCGGCGCGGCGCGGCCGCGCCACTCGGCACGCACCAGCGCACCAATGTCGAGAATAACCACGATGCGTCCATCGCCCAGGATGGTCGCGCCGGAGATGCCGCGGATACTCGAAATCTGCGGTCCGACCGGCTTGACCACGATCTCGCGGCTGCCCACGAGCTCATCGGCAACGAGCCCGGTCGAGTGCTCGCCGGCGCGCACCAGCACGATCGGAATCGTGACGTCCTGCTCCGGCAACGCCGAGGGCTCCATGCCGACATACAGCGCCAGCGGCTGCAGCCGGTATTTCTGCCCGCCGTGGGTGAAGCTCATGCTGTCGGACTTCAGATGCGCCTCGACCTCGGCGCGCGGTACTCGCACCACACCTTCCACGGTCGGCAGCGGCAGCGCGTAGAACTCGTCGCCCGTACGCACGACCAGCGCATGGCTGATGGCGAGTGTGAACGGCAGCCGGATCGTGAAGCGTGATCCCTGTCCGGGGGTGCTCTCCATGTGCAGCGCGCCGCCGAGCTTTTTGACCTCGACCGCGACCACGTCCATGCCGACACCGCGTCCGGCCTGCTCGGTCAGCGTGCTCGCAGTCGAGAAACCGGGCTCGAGGATGAGTTGCATCACGTCCTCGTCCGACAATTCCTGATCGGCGCGAATCAGCCCGAGCTCCAGGCCTTTGGCGCGAATCGCGCGCAGGTTCATGCCGGCGCCGTCGTCGCTGACATCGACGATGACCTCAGCGCCCTCGCGCCGCAGGCTCAGGTGAATGTGCCCGGTGTCATCCTTACCGGCCGCGCGGCGCAGCTGCGGTGTCTCGATGCCGTGTACCACGGCGTTGCGCAGCATGTGCTCGAACGGCGGCAGCATGCGCTCGAGCACCTGTCGATCGAGTTCGCCGGAAGCGCCATCGACGATCAGTTCGGCGCGCTTGCCGGTATCGGCCGCGCTCTGGCGCACGATGCGCGCGAGCCGCGGCACGTGACGCTGTAACGACACCATGCGTGTACGCATGAGTCCGTTCTGCAACTCGGTGACGGTGCGAGACTGCTGCTGCAGCAGGTTCTGCGCCTCGCCAATCAGGTTTTCGAGCAGCCCCTGTATGCTGCCGACGTCGCTGGCCGATTCGGCCAGCGCGCGCGAGAACTGCTGGATCGCAGAATAGCGGTCGAGCTCGAGCGGATCGAAATCCTGCCGATGCGTCGCGTCCTTTTCGTGCCGGTGCAGAATCTGCGCCTCGGTCTCGATCTCGAGCTTGCGCAACTGCTCCTTCAGACGCGTGACCGTGCGCGACAGCTCGCCCAGATTGAATTCGATCGAGCCGAGCTGCTGCTCGAGGCGCGCGCGTGCAATGCTGACTTCGCCCGCATTGTTGAGCAGATCGTCCAACAATTCCGCACTGACTCGCGCCATCTCGACGCGGTCGGCGGCGGCCATCGGCTCGCGGCCCGGCGGCAGCGGCGCAGCGGCAACCGGCAACTCGCTCGCAGCTGCCTGCACGACGCGCGGGGCTTCCAGCTCGAACGGCACGGGCGGTTCGAAAACTTGTGTGGCGTCGGCCGGCATAGCCGCTTCGGCCGGCATTGCCGCGGGTTCCCATGGCGGCGCCGCTTCGATGGACGCCGCATCCGACGGTGCGGCAGGCTCTCTCGGCGCTGCTTCGAACAACGCCGCCAGCGGCTCGACCGGCGACTGCATGAGCGGCGGTTCGCTCGGCAGCAGCAGATCCATCGGATCGACGGCCGGCACGAACTCAGTGGCGATTTCGGACATCGGCGGCACGTCAAATCGGATCGGCGCTTCATCGCCGGCGGTTATAGGACTCGGCGCGATCGCAGCGGCGCTCAGCGGAGCCGGTTCTGACTGAGACTCCTCCTCCGCAGGGGCATGCGCCTCAATGGGCTGAGCGGCACCCGAGGCGGACTGAATGCGCGCGATCAGCGCCGGCACTCTGGCGGCGGGACGGCCTGCCGTGATTTCATCGCGCATCTTCGAGAGCTCATCGAGTGCCTGCTGCGCAAGCTGGCGTGCGCCCTCATCGCCGCTGGCGAGGCCGCTCTCGATGCGCGTGATGAGGCTTTCGAGCTCGTGCGAGAGCTCGCCCATGGCGACGATTCCGGCCATGCGCGCGCCGCCCTTGAGGGTGTGCAGGGGCCGACGCAGCGCGGCGGCCTGCGAGCTGTCGTGTGGCGCATCGTTCCAGGACGCGAGTGCGGCCTGTGAGGCCTCCAGCAACTCGACCGCTTCCTCGCTGAAGATCGAAGCGATTTCCGGATCGAAATCCGCGGACGGCGCTTCCACAGGCGCGGCAGGGGCCCGTGCCGCGGACGGCGCAGGCGGGACTGATGCAGCACTCGACGGCGGTTGAGGCGGTTCAGGCGGCGCTGGCGCCGCCGAGACTGGCTCGGGCACCGGCGGCGGCGGCGGTTGCGGCTGCTCGAGCAGTGCTTCAGGCATCTCGGTGATGGCCGGAATCTGCAGGCTGACGCTGCTGATCTGGGCGATATCGGTGGCCTCGCTGATGCGCCGGTCGAGATCGAGCTCGGCGCGCGCGATCCGTGCCCGCAGCGTGTCGTGCACCACGTAGAAAAATCCGGTGCCTTCGTCCAGATGCCCGGCAACGGTCTCCATGGCCTTCATGCATTCGGACACCAACCCGAGATCGGAATCGTCCAGACCCACGCCGCTGTCGAAGGACTTGCGCAGCCAATGGTTGATGGGCTCCGCAAGGCGCATGCCGTGGCGCGCCTCGGCCATGGTGGAGCTGCCGAGCAGCGTGTGACAGGCGCGATAAATATCCTCCGGCAACACGTGCGGCGCGGCATGTTTGTGCTCGCGCGCAATCCAGGCGCGCACGGCGGCGACGTGACTGGAAGTCTCGCGAGCATAGATCTCGCGCAGCGCCGGATCGCCCTGCACGGCGGAAACCGGCGCACTCTCATCGGCCGGGCCGGGCAACGGAGTCAGCTCGGACTCGGGCATTGCCGACGGCGCGGGAACCTCGTGCGCGGTAGCCGGCGCAGCAGCAGCCACCAGTGCCGCAAGTCCCGCGCTCGGCATCACCGAGTCGCGAGGGAACGCGGGCGGCAGCGGTTGCGCGGATTCAGCCGGCGCCGCCGCGGCGGGCTCGCGCCCGCTGGCGAGTGCATGCGCGCGCGCGGCGAGTCGCGATACGTCGGTGCGGCCGCCGTTGCCGGATTCGAGATCGGCGACCAGTTTCGGCAGCACATCGACGGCCGCACGCAGTGTCTCGAGCACCGGCAAGGAGCGCTGCTGCGTGCCGTCGAGAATGCGGTTCAGAAGATTCTCGATCGCCCAGGCGAATTCGCTCAACGCACGCGCATTGACCATGCGGCCGCTGCCTTTGAGCGTATGGAACGAGCGTTGCACCGTCAGCAGCGGCTCGGCCTCGAGCGGATTGTGGTCCCAGATCGGAAACTGCTGGCGGATCCTAGCCACTTCCTCGGTGGCCTCATCGACGAACAGGCGAATCAGCTCCGGATCGGGCGAGGTCTTGGCGTGCGCCGGACTGTCGCTGGCGGCCTCGAGCACGGGCGGTTCAGCGACCGTGAGCGCCATGCGGCGCAAGTCAGTGGTATCGCCGGTAGCAGCCGGCGGCGCGATCAGGAGCGTCCTGGCGTAGGCCGCAGCGGTGTCGAGTGGCGGCACGGTCGGCAACACGCGCTCCGGTGCATGCGCGAGCGCATCGAGACAGGTGCGAGCATTGTCGAGCATGTACCAGGGATCGCTACGACCGGCCTGCAGCGTCTCGATGTAGTACTCGAGGCTGACGATGGCGTCCGCGAGGCGATCCAGATACTCAGGTGGCAGCGCCACGCCGCCGGGCTGCATGACGCGTTTGAGGTGTTGCGTGATCTCTTCGATGATTTCGACCGCGCGCGCCTTGCCGAGCATGAGCAGTCCGGCCTTGATGCCGCGCATGAGCTCTGGCCAGCTGTCGAAACCGGCGGCATCGAGCGTACCGCCGACGTTCTGCGCCACGTATTCCTTGATGCGCGCCAGGTTCACCACGCACTCGCGCAGCACCGCGCTCTGCACCTGATGAAAATCCTGGTCCTGGGCTTCAGTCTCGCCTTCGTCGCCTTCACTCTTCTTGCGCGGCAGGATCAGGCCGACGAGCTGGCTGTCGAGATGGTCCTCCACTTCGATGAGCCCCGCGGCCACTTGCACCAGCGTGGCCTCGCCACCCTGTTCGGTGCCGGCCACGATCCGTTCGAGCCGCCGTGTAGCATCCTGCACGCGCCCGCGCAGCTCACCCAGTCCGAGCACTCCGAGGGTGTCGCCGATCTTCTTGAGCAGCACCACCTGCGGACCCAGATCCTCGGGCTGTCCGCCGCCGCGCCGGACGAAGATATCCAGCACATCCTTGACCTTCGACAGGTCCTCGCGAATCGCCGCCGCCACGGTGTGCATGAGCTTGATCGAGGGCGCGGACAGGTTCTCGCGCTCCTGCTCGATCGACTCGTCGACGGGCAGCAGCTCGGCCAGCCGGAATGAAGCGCGCACGGCCGCGACGCGTGGGCCGCCACTGGTAGCGCGCGCCACGTAATAGAGCAGATTATTGAGCAGCTCGACCGGCGGGCTCTGCGCATAGCGGGCCTCACCCCACTCGAACAGGCGCTTCATCTCGCGGTCGGCGAGTCCGAGCAGCCGCTTGAGCGAAATGCTGCTTTCGGCGCCGTTCTCGCGCAGCGCCTCGATCAGGGCACCGACCACCCACCAGAGCTGGAACACCGGCTGCTGGGTCGCGACCTGCTCAAGCCGCGCGGCCACCACAGCCATGATTTCGAGGTTCTGCTCGGGCCGTTCACCGCGAATCCAGCCGATCAGTCCGGTCTGGAAGCGGGCGCGCAGCCGTCGCGCCCACTGCGAGGCGGTCAGCGGCGGCTCGCCCGGGGCCGGCGCCGCCGGCTGCGCCTGGCGGTCGGACTTCAGATTGAGCAGCAGCAGCGTGCCTTCGGACAGCAGCGCGCTGCCGCGCACGGCGCGCAGGTCGTTCAGCAGCGGCAGCAGTACCAGCGCCAGATCGCGGCCGCCGGCGAGCACGCGCTCGAGGTAGCCTGGCAGCTGCACCATGGCGCGCATCAGCGCATCGAGTGCTTCTGCCTGGTTCTTGCGCTCCTGGCCGAGTCCGATCAGGTAGCGCGAAACCTGCTCCATCTCCTCCGCGAGCAATGCCGCGCCGTAAATCTCGAGCACGCGCAGGGCACCCTGCACCTGGTGCATCTCATGGCGCACGCGCTCGAGCATCGCCGCGTTGTCCGGCTGCTCTACGTGCGCTTCGAGCGCCACCCGGCCTTCGCCGAGCGCCACGCCGATCTCGCGCGCGACCGTCTGCAGGGTTTGCGTCGCCAGCTCAGTCATGCTGCATGTTCTACCGAGTCAGGGCTTCAAGTCACGAGCCGCCGAGGGCCTTGATTTTAGGTCCGGTAAAGGCTCCGGCCGCGCCGGCGCCGGTCGCTCCCGGCGCAGGCGCCCCAGCTGCGGCGCCAGTCGCGCTGCCCAGGCTGCTGCTGAGGGCGCTGGCCGCGGCGGTCATCACAGTGGCGGCGCGATGCATGCCCGTGGTGTCGCTTCCCCCCGGTAGCCGGAATCCCGTTATCGACTTGCGTAGCGCCGCCGACAGATCGGCGAGCTTGACGATGGCCTGCGAGGTGGCGCTGGTCGAATCGGCCGACTGCGCGCTGATCTCTCGCAGCACCTGCATGTTGCGGGCGATGTTCTGCGCCGCCGAAGACTGGCCGCGGGCGCTGGCGGATATATTCTGCACCAGGCTCGCGATCTGGTTGGACACCTGTTCGATCTCCTGCAGCGCCGCGCCGGCGTTTTCCGCCAGCAACGCACCACCGACCACATCGGTGGTGCTGCGCTCCATCGATACCACCGCTTCATTGGTGTCGGTCTGAATCGTACGTACCAGCACTTCGATCTGCTTGGTTGCATTCGCGGCCCGCTCGGCCAGCCGCTGGACCTCATCGGCCACCACTGCGAAGCCGCGCCCGGCCTCGCCGGCCATCGATGCCTGGATCGAGGCATTGAGCGCCAGGATGTTGGTCTGCTCGGCGATATCGCTGATCAGCTCGACGATGTTGCCAATTTCCTGTGAGCTCTCGCCGAGCCGCTTGATGCGCTTGCTGGTGTCCTGGATGGTCTCACGAATCGTATTCATGCCATCGATCGTGCGTCGCACCGCGTCGCCGCCCTTGTGAGCCACATCGACCGAGTGACGCGCCACATCGGAGGCGCGTTCGGCGTTGCCCGAGACCTCTTCGATCGACGCGGCAACGGCGCCGATCGACTCGGTGGCGGCGCCGACCTGTTTCGACTGTGCGCTGCTGGCGCGAGCCAGGTGCTGGGCCAGCGCCTGCGTCTGGCGCGCGGCGCCGTCGAGCTGTATACCCGACTGGCTGATCGTGGTCACGAGCTTGCGCAGGGCTTCGACTGCGTAATTGACCGAGTCGGCGATGGCGCCGGTGATGTCCTCGGTGACGGTTGCCTGGACGGTCAGATCACCCTCGGCGAGGCTCGACATCTCATCCAGCAGCCGCATGATCGCCTGCTGATTGCGATCGGTCTCGATCCGCTGCACGTCGGCGCGGCGCTGCGCCTGCAGGGCTGCGTCCGCCGCGCGCCTCAGGAACGAGAACAGCAGCACCAGCGGCAGCAGCGCCGCCAGCGCCGCCAGCGCCGCGATCCACGCCGGCAGATGCAGCAGCGGCAGCACGATGCAGCCGGCGATCGCCACCAGAATCAGCGCGCCGGTGGTGATCGCCAGCGTCTGGGCGCGATTGGCGTTGGTGTTGCCCGCGCCGCTCATGCGCTCGCTCCGGTGAATGCGGGATCCTCGAGCAACGAACGCAGGCCGAGCACCGGCCATTGCTCGTTGCCGCGACGGAACGAGCCGGCAATGTAGCGCTCACAGTGCACGATGGTCGCCGGCCGATCGGAGGTGAACTCCGAATCCGAGAAGCGACGAAAGCCGAGCACCTCATCCACCAGCAGGCCGGCCGGGATCTCGCGGTGATTCACCACGATCACGCGCGTATTGCGCGAGGGCGGCGTCGGACCGCTGCCGAGAAAGGCCCTCAGATCGATCACCGGCAACAGCTGTCCACGGATGTTCGCCAGGCCGAGTATCCAGCTCTTGGCGCCCGGTACGCGCGTCAACGGCGAGGGCACGCCCAGCACTTCTCGCGCCTCTTCGCGCGCGACCAGATACAGCTCGCCGGCCATGCGCAGCGCCACGCCGACCCAT
>DASYNV010000367.1:0-3818 GCA_036008365.1 Steroidobacteraceae bacterium
GGTCTCGCGCTGATTGGCGATGCCGATCGCGGCAATGTCGCTCGCGCTCGCACCGACCTTCTCGAGCACCTCACCGATGGTCGCGCGCTGCGTCGCCCAGATCTCCTGCGCATCGTGCTCGACCCAGCCCGGCTGCGGAAAGTGCTGGGTGAATTCGCGCTGCGCGGCGGCCACCGGGTAACCGCTGTGATCGAACAGGATCGAGCGCGAGCTGGTCGTGCCCTGATCGAGCGCCAGCACGAAGCGAGCACCCGATGCCATGGCGCTTCAGTCCTCGGCCCGGATCTGTTGCAACACCGTGCTCGAGCCGCGCGCGCGCACCACCAGGTACCAGAGCCCACCGGCTCCGAGGTAGGCCAGGAAGTAGTACGGGAATTTGTCCGCCGGGGCGGCCGGCGTCGGGTATACGCCGGCAATCAGCGGCGGCGCCATGAAGGCTACCGACACGATGGCGCAGACCGCGCTGGTGACGGTCAGCTGGCCGATGCGCCGCAGATAAAACGGTGCGGCCACCGATATCAGCACGTAGGCGATCAGAAATCCAAAGGTCGAGATGGTGCTCAGGTCATTGAGAATATCGAGCAGCCCCACGCCATTGATCAGCAGGGCCGCCGGCAGCAGCAGCACCACGATGCACGCGAGCGTCACGGCGTGATGCGGCGTCAGATTGACCTCATGGGCCCTGCCCATGTGCGCATGCAGGAGGCCGTGGCGACCCATGCTGAAGAGCACGCGCGCCGCGGCATTGACCGCCGCGAGCGTGCAGGCGAACAGACTGATGACTGCGCCGACCGAGATCAGCACGCCGAAGAAGCCGGCACCGACGCTGTCGGCGAGATCGTTGAACGGCGCGGTGCTGGTCGCGAGCGAATGCGAGAGGCCTTTGAACCCGGACACTGCAATGTACGAGGTCACGACAAAGAACAGCCCGCTGATGATCGCGCTCAGGATCACCGCGCGCGGAATGTTGACCAGCGGGTTGCGGGCTTCCTCGCCGAGCGTGCTGGAGCTCTCGTAACCGACGAAACTGAAGATCGCGAGGATCAGGCCGGTCTTGAGACCGGATGGATTCATCGCCCCGAAATCGAACTGCGCGCGATCGACGATGCGGCCGTGCCGCGCCAGCACGAGCGCCCCCAGCACCAGGATCAGCAGCATGGAGAGCGCCTCGAGCACCAGCATGATGCGCGTCGAGAGCTGGATGTCCTTGTAGGCGATCAGCCAGACGCCGAAAACGCCGGCCGCGAACAGCAGCAGTGGGGGCACCGGCAGGTGCAGCTGATGGAGCAGCAGCTCGGCGTACAGACCTGCGCCGGCCATGACCGCCATGCCCGTCATCGTGTAGGCGAGAATCAGGCACCAGCCGCACAGAAACCCCAGGGTCACACCCAGTCCGCGCGTCACGAACGCGTACAGCGAGCCCGGCGTGGCCGAACGCCGCGTGAACTGATTGACGTTGGTGCCGACGAGCACGAGACCAACGGTCGCAATCAGGTAGGCCAGCCAGGTCCCCTCGCCCGCCGATGCGAACACCAGCGGCACGATGATCACGGGGGTCAGCGTCGGCGATATGTTCGCCACCGACTGCGAGAGGATTTCCGGAAACGACAGGCACGTGGCCCGCAGACCGTGCCGTCCCCTCACCCGTGTGTCGCTCATGCGGGCATCATATCGCGACCTCAGTGCGGCACGCTGTAGCTCGCGGGCACCCAGTCATAGCCGGCGCCGTCGCTGCGGATATGTCCAAGGCCCGGAAAGGACAGGTGCGCGGCCGCGATCCACTCGCGGTTCTCCGCGGCCTCGTGAAATACCCGCAGACGCTCGGCGCGCGCAGCGTTGTTGTCCGTGTCGAACTTGAGCGTGACCTGCGGCTTCGGGAATTGCACCGCCTCGAAGTGCACGAGATCGCCGACCGCCAGCAGGCGGTTGCCGCGACTCTCGATCAGGTAGCAGGTGTGGCCCGGCGTGTGTCCGTGCGTGCCGATCGCGCGAACGCCGCGGACCAACGTGACATCACCATCGAAAGGCAGAAACTTGCCGGCCTTCACGTAGGGCTCGAGCCACTCGATCGCGTGCTGGAAGCCGGGCTTGGCGTCATCGCTCGCGGCCGCGAGGTTCTCAGCCTTGAGCCAGTAATCGGCTTCCTGACGGCTCGCGCGCACGACCGCATTCGGAAACAGCCGCTCGCCGTTGCGCGAGAGCCCGCCGATGTGATCGCCGTGCATGTGGCTGATGTAGATCTCATCGACCTGTGCGGGCTCGTAGCCCGCGGCCTTGAGATTCTCGATCAGGTGGCCCGTGCCTGGATCCATGTGTCCGCCGTCGCCGCTGTCGATGAGCACGAGCTTGGTGCCGGTGTTGACCAGGAAGGCGTTGATCGAGAGTTCCACCGGATCCTTCATGAAGGCGTGCGCGAGAGCGTGGTCCACCTCCGCCGCTGTGACGCCGTTCAGAAATTCCTTGATCGGCAGGTTCGCAGTGCCGTCCAACAGCGCCGTGATCTCGACATCCCCGAGCATCATGCGGTAGTAACCCGGCGCCTGCGTTTTCACCATCGGCGCTTGCGCCTGCAGCGGCGCGATGCTGCAAAGGCCGATCGCCGTGAGCGCCGCTGCCACCCGTGGTCCCTGTGTCATCCCCACGATTCTCTCCTTCTCGTCGGTCTCAATGTCGTCCCAGTTTTTCGAGCGCGCCATCGGCCTGACCTAAGGCGCCGGCGTGGTGCGGCCGGAACAGTTGCCAGCGCTCGGCCAGCAGCACGAACAGCAGGCTCGCAAGCCCGCTGCCGATCGCACCGACGGTGAGCGGCACCGTCGAGGCGTTGAAGTCGCGGCCGATGGCGGCGCCGACCAGCGCGCCGCCGAAGGTCGTGATGAAGCCCTGCATCGAGGCGCCGATGCCCGCGATCGCCCCGAGCGGCTCGAGCGCCATGGCACCGAAATTGGATACGGCGAGGCTGAAGCAGGCCATCGTGGCGGCCTGCAGCGCGACGAAGGTCCAGAGCTGCTCGAGACCCGCCAGTGCCACCAGCAGATGGCCCAGTGTCACCGCGATGTAGACCAGCAGCGCCGCATGCGAGATTCGCCGCATGCCGAAGCGCTCGACGATGCGTGAATTGAGCAGGGACGCCAGACCCATGGACATCGCGCACAGCGCAAACATGGTCGGCATCCAGCTGGCGCGGTGAAAGACGTCCGCAAAGATCTGCTGCACCATGCCGACATAGGCGATCAGCGATCCGAACATGACCGTGACCGCGAGCGTGTAGTACAGCGAGGTGCGGTCAGCGAGCACCTGCCCCACCGCACGCAGGACGTGGTCCACGGTCAGGGAGAGGCGGAACTCCGGGTGCAGCGTCTCCGGCAGCCGCAGCAACGCCCAGGTGCCGACCAGCCCTGCAAACACCGCGAACACGATGAACACAGTACGCCAGGGCGCCAGCAGCAGAATCAACTGCCCGAGACTCGGGGCGATGATGGGCACCATCAGGAATACCATGAAGGTCAGCGACAGCACGCGTGCCATGGTACGGCCGGAATACAGATCGCGGATCACCGAGCGTGTCACCACGGCGCTCGCAGCCGCCAGGCCGTGCACCAGCCGCCAGGCGAGCAGCGCGGTGAAGCTCTGCGACAGGCCGCACATCGCCGCCGCCACGGCATACAGACTCAGGCCCGTGAGCAGCACTGGTCGCCGGCCAAAGCGGTCCGAGAGCATGCCCCAGAAGAGCTGACCGATGCCGACGCCGGTCACGTACGCCGTGACGATCCACTGGCCGCGGTTGGGGTTCGCGATATGCAGCTCATGGCCGATGGTCG
>DASYNV010000368.1:0-4537 GCA_036008365.1 Steroidobacteraceae bacterium
CAAGAGCACATAGAGCACGCCAATGGCGAGCGTGCCGGTGATCAGCGCGCGGGGCACGTTGCGGCGAGGATCGATGGTCTCCTCCGCGAGCATGGCGGAGTTCTCCCAGCCGATGAAGAGATAGATGGCCAATGGGAAGCCCGCGCCGACGCCGGCCAGTCCACCGGAGACGCTTGACGGCAGCAGCGGCGCCCAGCCGATGTCCGCACGGTTGATCACGAGCATGACGATGGCGCCGGCCACCAGCAGCAGCATTTCAAAATAGAAGAAGATGGCCGCCCAAGTGGTCGAGAGCACGACGCCGCGCGAGACCAGCAGCCCGACGATGACGGTGGCGGCGACGCTCAGTACCTGCCAGGGAATGTCACCGCCCACGAATAGCAGCCAGGTGCTGTGCGCCCATCCCCCGGAAATCACGACGGCCGAGGAGGCTGCGATGCAATAGCCGACCGTCACCACGATCGATGCAGCGGCACCGGCCACCGGACCGAAGGCCATGCCGATAAACGTCACGAAAGAGCCGGTGCTGGGACGGTAGCGCGAAAATTCCGCCAACGTGTTGGTGAGGAACAGAACCACCAGCATCGCAAGCAGTATGGTGAGCGGCGCGCCGACGCCGGCGCCACTGACGATGACGCTGAAGCCGAAGAAGAAACTCATCGCAGGCGCGATGTTGGCCAGCGTCGAGGCGATGATCTGGGACAGTCCGAGACTGCTCTGCCGAAGGCGCCCACGGGACCGAACGGGAGCTGCCAAGGCTGATTTCTCCGGATACGCGCAGCCTACGCCGGCCGCGCCTGAATCTGGTAGCAGCGATGAATGCGCGGATTGCGCCCAAAGTCGAACGGCAGCGTCGCCGCGGACACATCGCGCACCAGCCGGCGCTGCCCGACCTGCTCATCGAGTCGAAAGCGCTGCGCATTGCAGGCAAACACCAGCATCCCGTCCGGCGTCAGCCGTCGCACGCAGTGCTCGATGAGCTCGACGTGATCGCGCTGGATGTCGAGCACGCCCTGCATGCGCTTGGAATTCGAGAAGGTCGGCGGATCCAGAAAGATCAATCCATACTGCTCCCCGCCGGCGCTGCGCAACCACTCGAGACAGTCGGCGCGCTCGAGCCGATGGCGCGCGCCATCGAGGCCGTTGAGCGCGAAATTTCCCTGCGCCCAATCGAGGTAACGGTTCGACAGATCGATGCTGACGCTGCCCGCCGCCCCTCCCGCCGCCGCATAGACCGTGGCGCTGGCGGTGTAACAGAACAGGTTCAGGAAATGGACGCCCGCTGCGCGCTCGCGTAGCCGCGCCCGCGTCAGGCGGTGATCCAGAAACAGCCCGGTGTCCAGGTAGTCATCGAGGTTGACCAGAAACCTGAGACCCGCCTCTTGCACGACGAAAACCTTTCCGGCGGGGCCCTCGGCGCCCTCGTGCATTGGCTGATATTGCGCGGCGCCGCTCTGGCGTTGGCGCAACCGCAGATGAACGCGCTCGGGGCCGACGTCGAACACGCGCGGCAGGGTTGCGAGTACCTCACGCCGCCGGCGCCGCGCGTCTACCGGGTCGATATCCTTCGGCGGCGCATATTCCTGCACGTGCAGATGCAGCGCCTCGCTGCCGGTCTCGACGTACCGATCGATCGCGAAGGCGTATTCCGGCATGTCGGCATCGTAGACCCGGTAGCATTGCACCTGCGCTCGCTCGGCTTCCCTGCCGAGCCGCTTGATATTCTTCTCGAGCCGGTTGGCGAACATCTTCGCCCCGCTGCTGCCGGCGACCAGCGCCTCGCGTTCGCGTCGCGCAGCCTCGACATCGACGCTACCCGGCGCCGAGAGGTCGATCCGTAGCAGGCGACAGGCGAGCGCTCCGTTCCAGAGCTCGTGGACGCGGTAACTGCGCAGTCGCAGCTCGCGCGTCGCCTCGCCGTCCATCGTCAGAATGGCGGCGTCCCAGCCGGCGAATCGCTCGCGCAATGTACGGCCGAGATCGGCGTGCAGTGCCGCCGCCTGCACCGGACCGCCGAGCCGCCGCCCGTAGGGCGGATTGGTGCAGATCAGCCCCGGACTACCGGTGAGTGGCTGTGCATCGCGCAGCGGGCGCTGCTCGAAGCGCACCAGCGCCGCGACGCCGGCGCGCTGTGCATTCGCATGGCTGGCGGCGATCGCGCGCGGGTCGGCATCGCTGCCGCGAACGATGCTCACAATGGTGTGACGCGCACTTGACTGCGCGTCGCTCCTGAGCCGCTGCCAGAGCGCCGCATCGTGCTGCCGCCAGCCGAGAAATCCGAAATAGTCGCGTGTCAGGCCCGGAGCGCGTGCGGCCGCGATCAGCGCCGCCTCGATCACGAGCGTACCCGAGCCACACAGCGGATCGAGCAACTCGGCGCCGCGCGCCGCAGCCTCATCCCAGCGCGCGCGCAGCAGTACGCCCGCGGCGAGGTTCTCGCGTAACGGCGCCTCGCCGGCCTCGGTGCGATAGCCGCGCCGATGCAGGCCCTCGCCTGCCAAGTCCAGGTACAACGTGATGCGGCTGCCATGGGCGTGCGCCAGGATGCGCACCGCCGGCCGCGTGCGTTCGATATCGGGGCGCGCACCGGTGTCTGCGCGCAGCCGGTCGCAGATGCCGTCCTTGAGCCGCAATGCACCGAATTGCGTATGCGTGATCGTGGGATGGGAGCCGGTGAAATCGCAGGCCAGGGTGCGCGCAGGATCGACGTGCACGTCCCAATCGCGAGCCATCACCTCGCGATAGAATGATGCTTCATCCGGCGCGTCGAACTCGCCGAGCGCGAGCAGAATGCGACTTGCGACACGCGACCAGAGACAGGCGCGATAGCCGATTTCAACCGGCCCCTGAAACCCTACCCCGCCGCTGCGTTCGCGCACCTCGACGGCACCAACCGCCGCGAGCTCGCGCGCGGCCAGATCGGTCAGGCCGCGCGGCGCCGTAGCGAAGAAATGCTGAGCGTCGACGGCGTCCACTGTCAGCTCAGCTCAAATCGATCCAGGTGGTCTTGAGCTCCGTGTATTTGTCGAATGCATGCAGCGATTTGTCGCGCCCGAACCCGGATTGCTTGTAGCCGCCGAACGGCACGGTGATGTCGTCGGCATCGTAGCAATTGACGTACACCACGCCCGCCCGCAGCGCGCGCGCCGCGCGATGCGCGCTCTTGAGATCGCGCGTCCAGACGGCGGCGGCCAGTCCATAGCTGACATCGTTGGCAATCTGCAGCGCCTGTTCGAGATCGCGAAACTCGATTATCGACAGAACCGGGCCGAAGATCTCTTCACGCGCAATGCGCATGCGCTGCGTCACCGAGTCGAACACGGTCGGCTCGACGTAGCAGCCCCCGCTGGCCAGTCGAACCCGCTCACCACCGAACGCCAGGCGTGCACCCTCACGCTTGCCGGTCTCGATGTAGTCGAGTACGCGTCGGGTCTGCGTCTCATCGACCAGTGCCCCGAGCGTCGTGGCAGGATCGAGCGGGTCGCCGGGCGGCATTTCGCGCGCGACGCGCGCCACCTGCTCGAGCAGTGGTTCGCGAATCGGTTCCTGCACCAGCAGCCGTGAGCCCGCCGAGCACATCTCACCCTGATTGAAGAAGATCGCGTAGGCCGCGGCGCGCGCAGCGCGCTCGAGATCGTCGTAGTCGGCCATGACGATGTTGGGTGACTTGCCGCCACATTCGAGCGACACACGCTTGAGGTTCGACTGCGCCGCCGCCTGCATCACGGCCTTGCCGGTGACGGTCGAGCCCGTGAAGGTGATGCAGTCGACATCCATGTGCGCGGCCAGCGCCGCACCGGCGGTGTTCCCGAAACCCGGCAGCACCTGGAAGACGCCGGGCGGAATGCCCGCCTCGAGCGCCAGTTGACCGAGGCGAATCGCGCTCAGCGGCGATTTTTCCGAGGGCTTCAGCACCAGCGAGTTGCCGGCCGCCAGCACTGGTCCGATCTTCCAGGCGGCCATGATCATCGGAAAATTCCACGGCACGATGGCGCCCACCACGCCTACCGGCTCGCGCGTCACGAGCGCCAGCGTCTCGGAACCGGTCGGTGCGACCTCGTCGTAGCGCTTATCGATGGCTTCGGCGTACCAGCGCAGGCAACGCACCGTGGCCGGCACATCGACCGCGAGGCTGTCGCGGATCGGCTTGCCGACATCGAGCGTTTCTAGCAGCGCCAGCTCATCGGTCGCGGCCTCGATGCACTCGGCAAAGCGCAGCAGCACGCGCTTGCGCTCGGTGGGCGATTGGGCGGCCCAGTCGCCGCGATCGAAAGCGCGCCGCGCGCCGGTTACCGCGAGGTCGACATCGGCCCGGTCGCAGGCGGCGACGCTCGCGAGCACCCGCCCATCGATTGGACTGACGCACTCGAAAGTCTGGCCCGATCTCGCCGGCGCCAATGCCCCATCGATGAGCGCCAATGCGACGGGCTGCACATCGCGAGCGCGCGCGTGCCAGGCCTGCGCATCAATCGGGACTTCTTTACGGCTCATTTACGCTCCGGGAAATGAGCGCAGTATATCGTCGCATTCGCCACTT
>DASYNV010000369.1:0-5982 GCA_036008365.1 Steroidobacteraceae bacterium
AGGAGCTCGCCGCGCGTGCGCTGCACGAGCACAGCCCGCGCGCCAATAAACCCTTCATCGCGCTCAACACCTCGGCGATTCCGGCCGAGCTGCTCGAGTCGGAGTTGTTTGGTCACGAGAAGGGCGCATTCACGGGCGCCGACAGCCTGCGCCGCGGCCGCTTCGAGCAGGCCGACGGCGGCTCGCTGTTCCTCGACGAGATCGGCGACATGTCGACTTCGCTGCAGACGCGGCTGCTGCGCGTGCTGGCC
The DNA here is from genome assembly GCA_036008365.1 of Steroidobacteraceae bacterium. Taxonomy (GTDB): domain Bacteria; phylum Pseudomonadota; class Gammaproteobacteria; order Steroidobacterales; family Steroidobacteraceae; genus FEN-1191. The sequence goes on from DASYNV010000369.1 coordinate 252, forward strand.
GAGGCCGAGTTCTATCGTGTCGGCGGCCAGACGCCGATCCGGGTCGACGTGCGCGTGATCGCGGCCACGCACCAGAATCTCGAGGAGCGCGTGCGCAACAGCCAGTTCCGCGAGGACCTGTTCCATCGTCTCAACGTGATCCGCATCGAGCTGCCGCCGCTGCGCGCGCGGCGCGAGGACGTGCCCGATCTGCTCGAGCATTACCTGCGCGTCGCGGCGCAGGAGCTCGGGGTCGAGCCGAAGGCGTTCACGGCCGATGCGCGCGAGAAACTCAGCGCCTATTCATGGCCCGGCAACGTGCGCGAGCTGGTGAATTTGTGCCGCCGATTCACGGTGCTGGCTCCCGGCAACGAAGTACGCGCCGAGGATCTGCCGCCGGAAATCACCGGCGCGGTCGCGACGGCGACGCCCGAACAGGACTGGACCGCCTCACTGGCGACCTGGGCAGATCGCCAGGCGCTGTCACCTCCGCGGCCGCTGCTCGACGACGCACTGCCGGCCTTCGAGCGCACGCTGATTCGCGTGGCGCTCAAGCACACACAGGGTCATCGCCAGGATGCCGCCAAGCTGCTGGGCTGGGGCCGCAATACGCTCACACGCAAGCTCAAGGAGCTGGCGATGGACGATTTCGACGATCAGGAATGAGAGCTTCGCGCTCGCTCGCCTGCGCACCGCTGCTGCTGGCGGGCGGCTGCGTGCTCGCAGCGATGCTCGGAGCGTGCAGCCGGCATGAGAGCGGTCCGGCGCCCGCGGCAGCGGACGTGCGCGCGGCGGACGAAGAGCCGGTCCTGAACGTCTACAACTGGACCGACTACATCGATCCTGCGCTGATTCCAGCCTTCGAGAAGGAGTCCGGGATCAAGGTGAACTACGATGTCTTCGACGCGAACGTGGTCCTCGAGACCAAGCTGTTGGCGGGCCGGACCGGCTACGACCTGGTGGTGCCCACGGCGCCATTCCTGCAGCGACAGATCGCCGTCGGGGTCTATCAGAAGCTCGATAAGTCGCTATTGCCGAATCTCAGGAACCTCGATGCGGACTTGACCGCGCGCATGGAGCCGAACGACCCCGGCAACCAGTACGCGGTCATCTATTTCTGGGGCACGTCCGGCGTCGGCTACAACGCGGCGAAAATTGCCGCGGCGATGCCGAACGCACCCACGGACAGTCTCGCAATGATCTATGACCCCTCCGTCATCCGGCGCTTCAAGGACTGCGGCGTCTCGATCCTGGACGCGCCGGACGAAGTCCTCGAGACGGTGCTGCTGTATCTGGGCAAGGACCCCAACAGCGAATCGCTCGCTGACCTGCGGGCGGCGGAACAAGTGCTGCGGTCGATCCGGCCCTTTCTGCGCTACATCCATTCCTCGCGATACATTGCCGATCTGGCCGGCGGCGAGATCTGCATGGCGCTGCTCTGGAGCGGCGATTATGCGCAGGCACGTTTGCGTGCCCGCGAGACGGGAACGGGGGCCCGGCTCGATTACATCCTGCCGAAGGAGGGCTCGATGATCTTCTTCGATGTGCTGGCTATCCCGGCCGATGCCGCGCATCCCAGGAATGCGCATCGCTTCATCGACTACCTGTTGCGGCCAGAGGTGTCCGCGAAGAACTCGAGCGCCATGCACTTTCCGACGGCCAATCAAGCGGCCTATGACCTCGTGGATCCCGAGGTTTACCACGATCCCGCCATCTACCCGCAAACCGTGGAGCGGGCGCGTCTGCACCCCATGGCCACCCACAGCCTTGGCTTTGCGCGGGAACTCAGCCGGATGTGGACCCGTTTCAAGACCGGCCAGTGAGTACCTTCGGCACTCGTCGGTGTCGAAAGTCCGCAATGATCTCTCGCGCCGCATTGTGACCGGGCGCGCCCGTGACGCCGCCGCCCGGATGCGTTCCCGACCCGCACATATAAAGACCCGGCAGCGGTCCGCGGTAGTCGGCGTGCCCGAGCATCGGCCGTGCCGAGAAGAGTTGATCGAGCTGCAGCGCGCCGTGAAATATATCGCCGCCCACAAGCCCGAAGGTGCGCTCGAGATCCAGCGGACTCATGATCTGCCGGCCGAGCACCGCGGCCTTGAAGTTCGGTGCGTAGCCGGTCACGGTCTCGATCATCAGATCGGCCACGTAGTTGCGATGCGCATCCCAGGATTCCCCGCCCGGTAACTGCGGTGCGACGTGCTGGCAGAACAGGCTCGCGACGTGTTGTCCGGGCGGCGCCAGCGTGTGGTCGAGTGTCGAGGGAATCAGCATCTCGACGATCGGCTGCCTCGACCAGCCGCCCATGCGGGCATCGAAGTAAGCCTGTTCCATGTACTTGAGCGTCGGCGCGAGAATGATGCCGGCGGTGTGGTGATCGGCCGGCCGCTTGCCGGGCAGGCAGCGAAAGTCCGGCAGCTCGCTCAGTGCCACGTTCATGCGGAACGTGCCCGAGCCGCAGCGCCATTGTGAGATGCGCTCGCGAAACTCGGTGCTGAGGGCATTCGGATCGATGAGTTGCTGGTACAGCAGCTTCGGGTTGAGGTTCGAGACCACGGCGCGCGCGCGAATCCTCTCGCCGTTCTCGGTGACCACGCCGGCCGCGCGCCGCCGTTCGATGATCACTTCGCGCACCGGACTGCGAACCCGGATGTCGGCGCCGCGCGCAGCGGCCGACTTCGCCATCGCCTGCGTGATTGCACCCATACCGCCGATCGCGTGTCCCCAGACACCCTTCTTGCCATTGGTTTCGCCGAACACGTGATGCAGCAGCACGTAGGCCGAGCCCGGCGTATAGGGGCTGGCGTAGTTGCCGACGATGCCGTCGAAGCCGTAGACCGCCTTGATCGGGTCGCTTTCGAAGAACCCATCGAGGTAATCGCCGGCGGAAGCAGAGAACAGCCGCAGCAGCTCGCGTTGCAGCTTCAACTCGAGCCGGCGTACCCGGCCGCCGACTCGCGCGGCGCGCAGCAGCTGCGGCAGCGCCGATCGCCAGTCACCGCGCACCACGTTCGGTGGCGTCTGCAGCACCAGCTCGCGCAGCACATCGGCAATCAGATCGAGCCGCGCACCGTACTCGGTCAGGCGCTGTGCGTCGTTGTACGAGAATTTTCCCACTTCGGCGGCAGTGACATTCGCACCGGTGCAGAGATAGCGGCCATCGGCGGTCGGCAGGAAGTTCGACAGCCGGCGCTCGACCACCCTGAGGCCATGGCGCGGCAGCTCCAGATCGCGAATGACCTTGGGGTTCAGCAGCGAAACCGTGTAGGCCGCGACCGAGTTGCGAAAACCGGGATGAAACTCCTCGGTCACCGCGGCGCCGCCTACGACCGCTCGTCGTTCGAGCACCGTGACCTTGAGCCCGGCAGCCGCCAGATACGCCGCGCAGGTGAGGCCGTTGTGGCCGGCGCCGATGATCACCGCATCGCACTGGCTCGAGGGGTTGGCCATGCCCGCGATACGCAGTTCCTCAAGGGCTCACGAATGAGCCGCTCACCGTGACGATGTCACTGTGGCCGACATCGACGAAGGCGAGTCCGGCCGTGCCCCATCGCACCAGCCGGGTCGAGGTGAGGTTGCCGTTCGGCAGCGGCAGCGTCGCTATCGAAGCGTGCGTGGTCAAGTCATACGACTCCAATTGCGCGCCGCTGAAGGTGCTGCTCGATGCGGCGGTGTTGACAAAGAACGCGCGGCTCAAAGACACATCCGGCGTCATGAGCAGATTCGACAGCGGTGCGGCGAACGAGCCCGTCATCATCAGACTCGCCGGATCGACGACCGCGCCGCCATCGAGGTACAGCAGGTTCTGCGCGAAATGCTCGCGCCCGCTCGGCTCGCCAGTCTGATCGCCGGCTGGCGTGACGCCCGAGGCATCGACCGTAAACGCATAGAGCTCGGCCGTCTGGCCAACGCCGTTGCTCGAGGTGCCGTAGAGCGCCGCGCCGGTGCTGCCCCATACGGCTGAATCGATGACCTTGAGGGGGGTGACGTTGACGAATCCAAACGTATTGGTTCGCGCCGCGGCGTCGTCGAAGATCACGAGACCCATGGGATTGCCCGCGGCATCCTGCATCGTCACGGCGATGGTATGCGCATTGTCCGGGGCCACTTCGATGGTACGCGCGTAGGTCGAGGTGCCGTTGTAAGCCGGCAGCGGAATCGCGATATCCGCCGTCATGCCCGGCAGCGCATAGCGCTGAATGCTGCTCGAGTCGGCGAGCCCGACGTACAGGTAGGAGCTGTCGCTCGCGATCGCCATGACACTCGGCGCGCCGGCCACGGCCGCCGGCGAGCTCAATGCGCCAGTGGCGGCATCGAGAACGGAGATGCTGCCGGAACCGCCGCCGCCGAACGGCAGCGACACCAGCAACCGGCTGTTGACGCCGTCCCAGACGATGTCGGTCGCGGTGATCGGCCACGCATTGATGGTGTAGCCGTTGCTGCCGCCGACCATGTTGGTGACCGTGTAGGTGACGCTCAATGAAACGGCCGGCAGCGGGTTTTCGCAGCCGCTGTCGAGGCAGGCATTGACCGTTACCGTGTCATGATAGACGCCGGCACCGAGCTTCTGGGGCTGCAGCAAATAGATCGAGAGGTTGCCGCCGATGGCAGCGGGCGTGGCGCTGTAGATGGCGGTGTCGACGCCATCGTGCGTGGTGCTGGTGGAGACTTGCGGTGCGACCGGCACATTGGTGAAGGTCACCGCAACCACGGGCGCCTTAGGAAAACCGATCGGCATCGAAGTCAGGAATTGCTGCGCACTGACGCTGCCGGTCGACAGCATCACGCCCGGCGTCTGTCCGGCCGGCGCTGGGCCGACCACGTATGTGAGCGTCACGAACTGGCGCTGGGTCAGCGGTTGGACGCATTCCGAATCGGCGCACAGCTCAATCTGCAATGAGTCGGTGTAGGTGCCGGGCTTGAGCTGATAAGGCGGCTGAAACGTAACGATCAGCGCCGAGGGGGCCCTGCCCGGCTGATTGCCGACGATGGTCGCGACACCATTTCTTGAATAGGCATAGCCGATGTACACGCCGCTCGGCGCATCGCGCGGTGTCAGGCCGATGGTCGCGCTCGGACCCGTTGCCTGAGCAATCGTGGCCTTCTGCGAGACGGCGCTCGTCGATATCACCAGCTCCGGGCTGCCGGTGGTGGGTTCAACGCCTCCCCCACTTCCACCCGAAGAGCGGCCGCAGGCGCACAACAGCAGGCACAGCGCAGCCACAGTGGACAGCAGAGCCGGTTTGAGAAACATCCGCTGTTCTCCCCTAGAACCCGCCGGTCTCAACCCGTCTGGGTGGCGCATCTTAAACCGAATTGGTGCAGCCTGATCACGCTAAACTTGCTGTCCATGTCGAGCTGGTCACAAATGTTTCGTCAGATCCTGATCGATAACAGCCTGTCCGACTGGCTCGCCGCCACACTGGTCTTCCTGCTGATCTTCACGGTCCTGCCGTTGGTACGCAGCTATCTGCGTGCGCGCCGCAGCCGCTATGCCAACCGCGATCTGCCGCCACCGGTCGCGCTGCTGGCGTACCTGATGGACCGCACCAGTCGCATCGTGCTCTGGATCGTGGCGATCTATGGTGCCGAACGCATTTTGATCTTGCCGCACCGGCTCGATCGGGCGTTCGAGATAGCGATCGGGGTCGGTTGCTGGCTGCAGCTCGGTATCTGGGCCGGCGCGGCGGCGCGCTTCGGACTGACGCGCCAGCAGGAGCGCTCGGGCGATCCGGCGGTGGGTGGCTCGATC
>DASYNV010000370.1:0-2120 GCA_036008365.1 Steroidobacteraceae bacterium
CAACAAGCTGAAGCTGATGTCGCCGATGTCAGCCGAGGCGACCGTCGTCCGTAACTACATCGATTGGCTGGTCAAGGTGCCGTGGAAGAAGCGCACCAAGATCATCAAGGACATCGCGCGCGCCCAGAAGGTGCTGGACGAGGATCACTATGGGCTGGATAAGGTGAAGGAGCGCATCGTCGAGTATCTCGCCGTGCAGCAGCGCGTCGACAAGCTGCGTGGCCCGATCCTGTGCCTCGTAGGTCCCCCGGGCGTCGGCAAGACCTCCCTCGGTCAGAGCATCGCGCGCGCCACCAACCGCAAGTTCGTGCGCATGTCCTTAGGGGGCGTGCGCGATGAGGCCGAGATTCGCGGGCACCGGCGCACCTACATCGGTTCCATGCCCGGCAAGATCGTGCAGAACATGTCGAAGGCGGCCGTGCACAACCCGCTGTTCCTGCTCGATGAAGTCGACAAGATGTCCATGGATTTTCGCGGCGATCCGTCCTCGGCGCTGCTGGAAGTGCTGGACCCCGAGCAGAACTCCACCTTCAACGATCATTACCTCGAGGTGGATCTGGACCTCTCGGAGGTGATGTTCGTGTGCACGGCGAACACCCTCAACATCCCGCCGCCGCTGCTCGACCGCATGGAAGTCATCCGTCTGCCCGGCTACACCGAAGACGAGAAGATGAACATCGCGCGCCGTTATCTCGTGCCGAAACAGAAGAAGCATAACGGACTGAAGCTTGAGGAGCTGAAGGTGTCCGATACGGCGCTGCTCGACATCGTGCGTTACTACACGCGCGAAGCGGGCGTGCGCAACCTCGAGCGCGAGATCGCCAAGATCTGCCGCAAGGCCGTGAAGCAGATGCTGCTGCACAAGAAGGAGCAGAAGTCGGTCGCGGTCACGCCGCGCAATCTCGACAAGTTCCTCGGCGTGCGCCGCTTCCGCTACGGCAAGGCCGAGGACATGAACCGCGTCGGCCAGGTCACGGGGCTCGCGTGGACCGAGGTGGGCGGGGAACTGCTCACCATCGAGGCGGCAGTTGTGCCCGGCAAGGGCAAGCTGCAGCACACCGGCCAGCTCGGTGAGGTGATGCAGGAGTCGATCCAGGCTGCCATGACCGTAGTGCGCAGCCGCGCGCAGGGGCTCGGGCTCGAGCCCGAGTTCTACCAGAAGCACGACGTGCACCTGCACATCCCGGAAGGGGCTACGCCGAAGGACGGCCCGAGCGCCGGCATCGGCATGTGCACCGCACTGGTCTCGACGCTCACCAAGATCCCGGTGCGCTCGGATGTGGCGATGACCGGGGAGATCACGCTGCGCGGGGAGGTGCTGCCGATCGGGGGCCTGAAGGAGAAGCTGCTGGCCGCGCATCGTGGCGGCATCAAGACCGTGCTCATTCCGGACGAGAACGTGAAGGACCTGGTGGAAATCCCGGACAACATCAAGGGAAATCTCGAGATCAAGCCGGTCAAATGGATCGACGAGGTCCTTGCCTACGCACTGACTGAACAGCCGATGCCGTATCAGCAGGCGCCGGTGGCCACTGTGGCCACTGCGGCGGTTGCCGCCGTGGCGGCGGCGGACGACAAGCGCTCGCGGCGGAACGGCCGGCGGTCGAAGCAGGTTGTACCGCCGGCGCACTGATCGGCACTCACAACCCTTTGGCCTAAGCAGGCACGATCACAGCCGAATTTCGCTTCGGCTCCTGTTAGAATTTCGCACCTGCCAAGGACCGTGGGTGCTTAGCTCAGCTGGTAGAGCGTCGCCCTTACAAGGCGAATGTCGGCGGTTCGATCCCGTCAGCACCCACCAAGACCTTCGGTCGCATTCCTCGAGCCCACTCGAAGTTCGTGAGCGAGTTTTGAGGGACATAGGTGTGGCGAAGATCACGCACTCGGATGCGCCGGAAGCCGTCCGGGGCGTCAACCCCAAATCGGTCGCAGTACTTCTGGGCGGCTCGGACGCGGGCGCTCCGCCAGCCGGCGGCGATCACGTGTTTGACGCAGCGGCGGGAATGGCCGTGCTGGGAAGTGAACACATACCGAGGGTGTTGACCGCGAAGCTCCTCGAGAATCGCCTGGGCGTAATCGTTGAGCACCACCACCCGGGGGCGCTTCCCCTTGACGAAATC